>CAZGER010000011.1:0-8099 GCA_964524565.1 uncultured Chthonomonas sp.
AGCGGGGACAGGATTTGAACCTGTGACCTCCGGGTTATGAGCCCGACGAGCTACCAGACTGCTCCACCCCGCACCGAGATTATAGGCGGTCCGCGGGCTCACCGGCCCTCCACCATGGGACCGTCCTCTCAAAACCCCGGCGACGACCAATGCTCGGCCCTTCGTCCTAACGGCGAAGACCGAGCGACCCTACCCCGAGGGCCGGGTGCTGACCCGCTCGCCAAGCCCAACGGTAAACTCGATCCTTCCAAAACCCATGGGCAACGTGACTCTGTCGCTCCAAGCGGCGAACCAGGCAAAGCGCGCCGACAACCTGTCGCGCGGAACCTATTTCGTGCAAACGTGGGGATGCCAGATGAACGTCGAGGACAGCGAGCAGATCGGGCTCTACCTCGAGCAGATCGGGTTCAAGCCCACAACCAGCTGGATGGACGCCCACGTGATCCTCCTCAACACCTGCAGTGTCCGCAAAAAACCCGAGGACAAAGCGTTCTCGTTCCTAGGCGAGCTCGCACCGCTTAAAAAGGCAAGGCCCGACCTCGTCATCGGGGTCGCGGGCTGCATGGCCCAGATCCGCGCTGACGAGATCCGAAGGCGCAACCCTCATGTGGACTTCGTCGTCGGAACCGCCCAGGTCAGCCAGATCCCCGGACTTGTCGAAGAAGCCGTCCGGAAGAAGCGCTTCCAAAAAGTGCTCGAGCTGCCAGAAAGGAAAGGCGCAGTCGTCACAAACATCCCGCAAAGGCAGGTCGACAGGCTGGGCAAGCTCAAAGCCTTCGTCCCGATCCAGTACGGGTGCGACAAGTTCTGCACCTTCTGTATCGTCCCCACAACCCGCGGGAGGGAGCGTAGCCGGCCGACCGAGCACATCGTTCAAGAGGTCCGCTCACTCGCCGAGCTCGGCACAAAAGAGGTCACACTCCTCGGCCAAACCGTCAACAGCTACGGCAAAAACCTTGCAGAAGGCAGGGTCCCGTTCGCCAAGCTCCTCACTCTCCTCGCTGGAATCCCCGGTATCGAGCGCATCCGCTACACCTCGCCCTACCCGCGAGACTTCAAGTCCGACCTCATCCAGGTCATCCGCGACACCCCACAGGTCATGCCCCACTGCCACATGCCCCTCCAGGCCGGGCACGACGCCCTCCTAGCCCGGATGAAAAGGCAGTACACCGTCGAATCCTTCGCCGACATCGTTGCCGAACTCAAAGCCGAGGTCCCCGGGATCGCCGTCACGACAGACATCATCGTTGGCTTCCCCGGCGAAACCGATGAGGAGTTCGAAGCCACCCTCCAAGCAATGCGACGGTTCCGGTTCGACGGCGCGTTCATGTTCCGCTACTCTCCCCGCCCTGGCACGCCTGCCGCAGAGATGGACCAAGTGCCGGTCCAGGTCTCAAAGGCCCGTCTAGAACGACTGATCGAGCTCCAACGCCAGATCCAGCTCGAGATCCACGCCGGGCTCACTGGCCGCACGTTCGACGTGCTCATCGAGGGCCCCTCGCCAAAGAACAAAGTCCTGTTACAAGGCTACACGCCGTGCTTCAGAATGGTCCATTTCCCCGGCCCTGGCAACCTGGCTGGCCAGATCAAACAGGTCAAGCTGGTGCAAAGCCACCTGTGGGGCTTCACCGGCGAGCTGGTCTAGGCGTACGCCAAGGCAACAATCTTACTGGCCGCTTCCTGCATCGTCGAGGCACCCACGATCCTCGAGCCCTGCAAGATCGCCAGCCCCTCTTCCGCCGCCGTCCCTTCGATCCGAGCAACGACCGGAATGTTCACATCCAGCTCGTCAAAGGCAGATAGGATCCCCTTCGCCACCTCGTCGCACCGGGTGATGCCGCCAAAAATGTTGATCAGCAGCCCCTTCACGTTCTCGTCCATCAAAACAAGCTCGACGCACTGCTTGACCCTCTCAGACTGGGCCCCACCGCCGACGTCCAAAAAGTTCGCCGGACGTCCACCAGCCCGACTGACCTCGTCCAACGAGCACATCACCAGCCCAGCACCGTTCCCGATGATGCCAATGTCGCCACCTAGCCGGACGTACGCGATGCCGCGGTTCGCTGCCTCCGCCTCGATCGGGTCCTCCGCCGAATCCTCTTTCGTCTCGTCGTACTCGTGGCGACGGTACAAGGCGTTCTCGTCGATGCTCACCTTGGCGTCCGCCGCGATCAGCTTGCCCTCCGGGGTCCAAGCCACCGGGTTCACTTCGATCAAATCAGCGTCGCTCTCCTCGTACGCCTTCACCAAAGCCTTGATCATCGAGACCATCTGGCGCTGGGCCGGCGCCGGAATGTTCGCCGCCTGGACAGCGTCCCGAACCTGAAAGTCGCAGAGCCCCCACGCCGGGTCGACGTGCAGCCGAACGATGGCCTCTGGCTTGGTGGCGGCGACCTCCTCGATCTCCATGCCCCCCTCCTTGCTCACCATCACAACCAGTTTCTGGGCCGCCCGGTCCAGCAAGACGCTCAGGTAGTACTCCTCGGCGATGTCGATCTGCTCGCTCACCAAGACCTTCTCGACCACCATCCCGGCCGGATTCTGGATGCTAACCAGCTTCTTGCCGATCAGCTCCTTGGTGAAGTTTCCGGCGTCCTCAGCGTTGTCAAACAGCTTGACGCCGCCAGCCTTGCCGCGGCCTCCCATCAATACCTGGGCCTTCACAACGACCTTTCCACCCAGGCTCGCCGCGATCTTCTTGGCCTCGGCCGAATCGCTCGTGACCTCCCCCCTGGGGACCACGACACCGTGCATCGCAAGCAGGTCTTTGGACTGGTGTTCGTGGAGCTTCATCTAGCGTGCGAGAATACCGCCCACCAACAAGCTGGGCTAGTCATCCCACCTCAGGGCCAACCGCTCCGCAACCGACTCCAAAAAAGCCACGTCCGAGCCGTCAAACGCAGAGACCGTGTGACTGTCGATGTCGATCTGGGCGATCGTCTCACCCTCCCGCCGCACCAGCACGACAACCTCGCTCCTGGTGCTCACACTACAGCTCAAATAGTTGTCCAGCTCCCGAACGTCTTCCACCAATTGGTGGACATTCTCAGCGACCGCTGTCCCGCAGACACCACGACCGACCGGGATCGACGTGTGGTCCGTCGCCGCCCCGACGTAAGCGTCCAGCAAAAGTGTGTTCCCCTCCAACCGGTAGATCCCCGACCAATCGTACATGGGCATCCCGTCAAGGCGCTCCATTGCAAACTGCCTCAGAGCCCGTCCCCTCCGGTCCGACCCGTCGATCGCGCTCAGGCAAGCCTCAAACCTGGATTGTTTGTCCATCGGTGCCTATTTGACCTCGGCAAGAGAGTCGTCGATGGTCCCCACCACCGGGAGGAACTCGTACACCGCCGCCCCACCCCAAAATGCCGCCTCCAGACCACCCGGTGCGACCTGGAACGCCGCCTTCCCGCCTCCCACGATCGAGCCTGGAGTCATGTCGGTCCCACCGAACCGGCTCTGGACGGCCCCCCGGAGCACAGCCTCAGCCGTACTCACGTGACTCGCGCCGACCCCCGTCATCTCGAACTCAGGCAGCCCGAACTTAGCCATTCCCAATGTAAAAGCGTGGTAAGAGCCGCCCGATGGCCGTGACCCGACCTCCACCGCCCGGGCCGCCCCGTCTGGCCAAGGCATTCCCTGGGGCAGCAAGTACCGCCTGCACCCAGCATCAGCGATGACCCCCTCTGTCAGCGTCGCCAACCGGTCCGCAACCGAGTAGATGAACCCGACCGCCGGATCCACTGCAGGATGGTGCGACTCAAACGTCAGCTGGATGTTCCACCAGGTCGCAGCGAGCCGCTTCCGCGCCTCGTCAGGCAACGATTCCCCCAGCGCCGTCCCAAGGATCTGCGCCGCGTCGAACCCCGCTTCTTCTTTTGGCAGGACAACCGCCCGAAGGACGGTCTTCTGGTCTGGCGCAGCGAAGGCGTAGGTGCCCCGCTGCAACGGCTTAAGCAGGTCGTCCTTGGTCGAGCCCTTCGCCAGCGGCACACCAAACCCCGTCACCGCGTCACCCTCGCCCTTTGGGTCGATCACCTGCCGGACCGTGGGCAGCACCGCCTTCGAAGCCAGGACAGCCAGATAAAAGCCCGATGAGATCCCATAACCTGGGGTGACCGGGCGCGCAAACTTGAATACGTCTTTGAGCCTAGCTCGCATGGGGTGACGGAGTGTCCGCGGGAGACATCAACCGACCGAGCTTACCAAGTCTCGGCGCCAACCGCTTTGCCCAGGCAGAAAGCTCCTCACCGTCGTAATGGGTGATAAACCCCGCCACGATCACCCACTGGAACAGCGGAATGTTCATCGAGTACTCGATCCAGCCGTGCAGCATCAGGCCAGAGATCAACACCCACTTCCTAAACGGACGGCTGAAGACCAGCGTCGCCAGGGCCAGCTCGACAATCAAGGTCGCATAGGTTGTGAAGTGTACAAACGGGATCTCGTGGACAAAACCGGGGGTCGGGAACTTGTGGAACTCGTCCAGCCGCGGAGCGAAGTACGTCGCGATCCCCTTCTGCCAGTAGTCGCCGCCCCACTTGACCCACACGGTCGAGAAATAAACAACCGCAAGCTGGATCTGCGCCAAACGCTGCGGCCACAACGAGACGTCCAGCGGCACCGCCGGAGCGAGCCCCTTTCGCTTCAAAAGCCACCGGTCGAGCGAAAGCGCCTTCCCCGAGGGCATCAGCATCAAAATGAACAGCCAAGCCCGGAGCAGCGTGTCGCCAGAGTGGAGGATGTCGGGCGAGCGGTGGTGCAGGCTCACGACACCGATAAAAAGCAGGGCCGTCGTCACCCTGGACCAAAGGCCGAGAGCGACCAGCAGAGCCACCAGCGTCACCGCGTGGTACACGATAAAGACCACCGTCTGGTCTGTCACGCCGCCCAAGATCGACAGCCGCGGAACCTCCGCCGCCCACCGCTCCGCCATCCAAGCCGGGTACAGCCCGGACTCGCCGAACCACACCCGCAGGTCGAGCCCGACCATGATCTGGTTCGCGAACGCGAGCAGTCCGACAATCAGCCGAAACGCCCCCATTGTCACTGGCGAGCCCCACCCAAAAACGTAGGCGTCCACGTCCTTCAGCCACTTTCTCACTGGCCGCACTCCCGCAGCCGGTTCTCGCCAACAATGCGCGTGTAACAACTGAACTGGCTGTAGTCTTCCGGTGTCTTGGCTGGCGGAGGAAGGATGTTCTTCCAGTGGCGGACCAGCTCGATCTTCACCGGCGGGTTCGACGGGTCTTTCCAGCTCTCTTTGGCCACCCAATAACCCGTGTGCGGCCACTTCCAAGCGTAGTTGTCCACCGTCAACCGCTCCAGGTACTTGCGGTACCTCTCCCTAAAGTACTTCTCCGGGATCGGCAGAGACTTCATCCTCGGGTACTTGAACGTCGCGATCGTGCCGTCCTTGAACGTCACCTGGGCGTCAAACCAGATATCGACCGAGGCCGGGTTCGGGGCGAACATGTCCCAGTACTGCCACACACCCGAAGACTCCACGTACCAGGTCAGGGGGTTCGACAACGACGGGTAGCGCAAAATGTCCCGGTTCCACACCAGCAATGCCGACGAGAACTGCTCGACCGGCGTGCCTTTCGGGATCTCCGTCTTCTCCTCCGGGCCGCCCGTCGCCACAGGGATCGGCTTTTGGTAGTAAACGGCGTCCTGGCGCTGCGTCGGGAGCGGGGCGGTACGACTGATCAGGACAAAAACGTGAACGATCAGCCAGATCTTGATCGCAGGGTGGACGCTCTTCTTCTCTTGCGTCTCGCCAGCCGCGACACTGTCTTCAGCCATACCGGTTGGGGCACTTGCTGCCCAAACAAAGTATGCACTATTTGCCCGCGCCGGCGGCCCTTGCCTCCCCGTCAGATCGAATAGACTCCGAATGTGGCGGCTTCGACATCGGACTATCTGGTTGTTGGCAGCGGCCTGGCCGGTCTGACATTCGCGATCGAGGCGAGCAAGCACGGCTCCGTCACCGTCCTCACCAAAGCCGCCCTCACAGACAGCAACACCACCTACGCCCAGGGCGGGATCGCCGCTGCGGTCGGCGAGTCAGACTCTTGGGAGCTCCACGAGGAGGACACCCTCGTTGCAGGGGCTGGCCTGTGCGACAAAGCGGCCGTCAGGCACCTCGTCCAACGTGCGCCAGAGTCCATCGCTTGGCTCCGCAGCATGGGGGCCAAGTTCGACCTGGCAGCGACCAACCGGCTCGACCTCGGCCGGGAAGGTGGCCACAGTCGGCACCGTATCGTCCACCACGCCGACAAGACCGGATGGGAGATCGAGCGCGCCCTCAGCACCATGGTCCGCCAAAACGAGCGGATCACCGTCGTCGAGCAGGCTTTCGTGACGCGGCTCCTGGTCGCCGACCACCGCGTTGTGGGCGCCCAGGCACAGGTCTCCGACCTCGGCCCAAGGTGCTTTGCCGCCCGCGCCACCGTCATCGCCACCGGCGGGAACGGACAGGCGTACAGCAACACGACCAACCCCCGAGTCGCTACCGGCGATGGCGTGGCCCTCGCCCACAGCGTAGGCGCCGAGATCAGGAACATGGAGTTCCAGCAGTTCCACCCGACCGCCCTGCATCACGCTCAGCTCAAGGGGTTCTTGGTGACAGAGGCCCTCCGGGGCGCCGGCGCGACCCTGCGCAACCACCAAGGCCGGAGGTTCATGTACGACTTCGACCGCAGGCTCGAACTCGCCCCTCGGGACGTCGTCGCCCGGTCGATCACCCGTGAGATCCAAAAGCTGGACACCTGGTGCGTTTACCTCGATGCCACCCACCTCGACGCCGAGCTCTTGGAAACAGAGTTCCCGACGATCTGGAAACGGCTCCGCAGCCTCGGGCTTGAGATCGAAAAAGACTGGATTCCCGTCTCCCCCGCCCAACACTACAGCTGCGGCGGCATCGTCACCGACCTGACCGGCAAGAGCACCGTGCCAGGGCTCTACGCCGCCGGAGAGGTCACCTGCACCGGCGTCCACGGTGCCAACCGGCTCGCCAGCAACAGCCTGCTCGAAGCCCTCGTCTTCGCCAAGGACGCCGCCGAAGCGGTCCGGTCGGAGCCGGACTGCCCCACCGACCATTCGCCGGAATTCGTGAAATGCCTGCGCGAGGTGGACGCCATCCGCATCAGGCACAAGGTCCAAAGCACCCTCAGCCAGCACCTGGGCATCTTCCGGACCGACTCCGGGATGGCAGAGGCCAAAGCGACCCTCGCAGAACTCAGCAAAGAGGCCCAAGAAGGCAAGCAGGCGCCCTTCTCAGCCTACGCCCAAGAAGCCGAGAACCTCCTCACAGTCGGAACCCTCGTCTGCGAAGCCGCCGCCGCAAGGCGCGAAAACGTCGGCCTCCACTTCAACGCCGACCTGGAGTAAAAAAATTTCCCGCAACGCCCTAGGTCACGCACCACCAGGTCGGCCAAAAAAAGAGCCGTGGGCCGTGGGCCTGACCAGCACCGGCGACGGGTCGTCCCCCTGAAAACTACTCCGTGTACACCGGCGGTGGCGCCGCCTTCGGCAAGGGCTTGGCCCATTCCGGTAGCCGGAGCAGAATCTGGCACATCCCCGCCCCCGTCGTCTCGATCGATAGGCTCGTGACGCCCAAAACACTGTGCGGGACAACCTTCGATAGGTTCGCCACAGCCTCGACCTCGATCGGATAAGCCGTCAAGAGCTCCACCGAACGCGGAGCCCCCTCCTCCTGGATCCAAGAGACCAAAACCCCGTTGGCGTGGGGCTCGACCCGCGTCGTCGCCCCTGTCATCAACCGCACCTCCGAAAGCAGCCCAGCGACAAACGGATCTGATCCCGAGGTCACAGAACCGTCCGAGAACAGACCGGTCCGCAGGGCCGCCAGAGGGTCGATCATCGAGCCGGGCACTGCCGCCATTTTGCGACGCTCACGGTACAGCCGGAGCGCCGATTTCGTCGCCAGTCCCGCCTGCGCCATCGCCGCCCGCAAGCGGAGTTCTGGCTCCCGGCACAGCGACGCCGCGACCGCCACCAAAGCCGTGGCCCGCCGAGAAACGTCAGCGTCTGCGTCCGACAAGGTCCAAGACTCTGCGTCATACGATTCCAACAGC
>CAZGER010000011.1:8109-13665 GCA_964524565.1 uncultured Chthonomonas sp.
CGATACAACACCACGGACGAAAAGAGCATGGTCTACGATTCCAACAGCGTCGCCAAATGCTTGTTCTCCGCCGATGGCCTCCCAGTCCCGGCCAAAATCGTCTGGTCCAAAAGCGCGTGCGCCGCAAGAAGGTCAAGGTCGGGCGACCCGGCCGGCCCTGCGCTCGTCGTCATCCCGATCGAAAACTCCTCCCGCGCCGCCTTTACGACCTGGTTCACAAACTGGTCCCTTTGGCACGTCAGGTTGGCAAGCGCCAGCTCGACGATCCCCTTGGCGTCAAAGGCTGAGACCGTCCCAGGCGCGATGTACCCTGTGTCCCCGACCGCCAGCGACCGCCCCACCGGGATCCGCCGCATCGGGAACCTCACCGCGATCCGCGGCTCTTTGGAAAACGCGACCGGGCCGGAGACGTATTCGATCATGCCCGCCGTCATCCCTGTCAAAACCTTCGCCTGGTACCCGCCAAAGCGGGACAAGAACGCCGGGACAGGCACCGCCGCCCCCGGCTTGTCAAAGGTCAAAACTTCGGTCAGCGAGGTCTCATCGACCCTGGTCTCCCGCGACAACACCTTCGGAAACCCGACACTCAGGAACGCCGCGACCTGCCCCACCCGCGTTACCGACTTGCCCAACGATTCGACCGTGCTCCCGATCCGCTCTGGCCCCAACGGCGCGGTCACCCTGACCCAGCCCTTGAACCTCCCCTTTGTGCGCAAAACCCAGTCCCCCGAAGACCCCGAGAGTTCAAACTGGGTCGGGAGCTCGGTCGACAACAGCACAGGTGGCTGGCCGTCCTGGAACGAGACCATCGTCCACAACGAAGGCGCGCTCGGGATCCCGGCATTGACCGTCCCCTCCGCCCAACTCAGGTACGGGCTCAGGTTCGATGTCAGCCTGATCTCAAACCCCAAAGGAAAGTAAAGCTCGACCCCAGGGGCATAGGGCGATGTCCGCACAGCCCCAGGCGCGAACGCAAAGTCCCGACCCTGGAGCAATCTGACCCCGCCAGACTCAGACTTGAAACGCAAGTCCCTGATCGGGGCACTAAACGCAAAGGTGTCCGAGGCCGCGTCCGCGACCCGAAAGCCCTCGGCACTCAGCCTCAGGCCGGAAACAGCAGGAAGGGCGACACCCTGGGCACAGGCACACGCACAGGCGACGACAAGCGCCGCACTAAGGGAAACTCGTGCCCAAAAGTTCCAACCCAATTCTCTTTGTCCGCCCCGAATAGCTTAGGCCGACCTCTCGGAACCCCAGCTTGTAGCTCAGGATAACGGATTGGTCCAGGAACGAGTCCCCACCGTATTGGTCGAAATAATAACCGTAACTGAACCGCCAGAGCGGCCCAAGCTGATACCGCATTCTAGCACTTATGTTCGTGCGCGAAACATCGAGCGACCTCACAAAATAGCCGCTCAAAGAGACCGGGCCAGACTGGTAGAACAGCTCGGCGCCGATCTTGTGGTGCCCCAGCACGTCGCTAGTGAAGCCATCGTTCAAGTACTCGTACGTCGTGCTAAAGAACATGCCCGGAAGAGGGTTGCCAGCCAGCGTCAAAGTACCAAGTTGCGTCAGGTTCTGGTTGACGTTCGTGCCCGTCCGGTACCCCAGGTTGAACGAGGCGTTGACTGTGAAGTTGGGCGACGGGCGGAACGTGTCCGACACAAACCTGGCCTGCAGACCGGTCGAGTTCTGCGTCGTGTCGACACCCTGCCCCAAGAACCTCGTCTGGTCGGCCCGCAGACCGATCATCAAACGGCCCGGCCCCAACCGCATCGGGTCCTTTTCGACCACAAGGCTCGCGGAGTTCGACTGGTAGAACCCTCCAGAAAGGCTGGTGCCGTAGTTCCCGTTCAGGTTCATGCTGTAGCCGCTGAACTGCTTGGACAGGTTCGCCCCCGCAAAGATGCTCCGGTGCGCCGGCAGGTCCACCTGCAGGCTCAAAGAGGTCGTGTCCTCGTTGCTCCACCTTTGTCGCAGACCCACACCCCAGTCGCTCCGACCGATGCCGAACACGTTCAGACCTCCGTCTAGGTGGTCGCCCCGGTTCCAAGTCTGCTCAAAGTCCAGGAACGTGCCCGCGCTCGCGCCGGTGCCTGTCCCGTAAGCGTTGCCGTACCGCAGCCTGAACAGGCTCGTCCCCGAAGGGCTCAGGCTCGTGTAGTAGGGGTAGCTGACATTGACCTGGCTGTTAGAAACGTTGAAAAAGCTGTCCGTGACGATCGGCGACGCCGCGTTGATGTTCCATTTGAACAGGGGGACCTGCATCAACGGCTGGTTCGCCATGTGAACGTCCGCCTTCCGGAACTGGATCTCCCGGCGAGGGAAAGCGATCGCGCTCTTGGCGGATATTTTGGAGAGCGAGTCCGATGCGTCCGTGAACTTCAGCAGGCGGGTATCGACGCTCGGTTTGGCCTTACGGACACCCTTGGAATCAAACTCGATGAGCCCGAAAAACTCCCGCTTTTCTAGACCCAGGTTGCCAAGGGTCGAACCAGACTCTCGCGGAACCAGGACCGTGGTCGTCCCCAGCCCAAACCCAGACTTGCGGTTGAGCTTCATGTACAGCTCCTCGAACTCCAGGGTCTCCTTGCCGATCGTGACCTTGGCCTTTCGCGCCCGGACCTCGTAGTCCGGCACCTTGACCTGCATGTCGTCCGCCTCCACAGTCACGTCGCGGTACTTCACGACCGCCTTCTGGCCGGGGCCCGTGACCGACATGACCCGGTACTGCACGGAGTACCAAAGCGACTCCGCCCCCTCGATCTCCATGTAGTCGCGCGCCTGGCTCAACATCGAGCGGTCGCCGACAAACTCGATCTCCAGATCGCCCGCCGCGTTGAACCGCAGGACTGAGGCCCGAACCCTGGCAAACCCTGTCACGTCCGGCGCGACCAAGATCGCCCTTGCGTACCCGTTTTTGGTCGTGACGACCTTTTCACGAAAAATCCCGAGTGAAGTGTCGAACACCACCTGCGTCCCGTCCGGGACAAGGCTCCCGCGCTCGTCACGGACCAGCGCTGTCACAGTCAGGGTGCTCCGACCGTCCGCGACCGACATGCCGGGATAGGACTCCAGCGTCACGGTCCCCGATTGGGCGCAAGCCATCGTCGCCACAAGAGCGACGAGAAAGACCGCGATGCCTTTGGCCGTGTTCGCCATTCGATTAGATTCTACTAAAACGACGGTGCCGGAGGACTCGAATGACCCCCGGCACCGTTCTTTTATTGGTCTTTACCGGATCACGTTGACCGGAACAAGTTTCCGGACGCGCTCGCCGTTGGGTGTCTCAGCAAGGATCTCGACCGTGTACGTGCCAGGGGCGACAGCGCGGTTGGCGTTGTCCCTGAGCGCCCACGTCACCGAGTTCTCACCGGCAGTGTCGGCGCGGCCACGAGTGACCGTGTAGACCTCTTTGCCCGTCCCGGAAAGGACCCGCACAGAGACCAGGGCGTCAGCCGAGAGCGCGTAGCTCACCACGACCGGGCTGTTGGCGTCGCGGCCCGAAGGCTTCACGAGCACGTTGCCGATCACAGGCTTGCTGGAACCGCTCGGCTCGATCGTCAGTGTGAACGACCTTGAACCGGCCTTGGCTGCGTTGAACGTGTAGCTGCTGGTAGACCGCAGGTCACGCTTTTCACCGGTCGCGTCGTCCACCAGGCGAGCCCTCAGGCTGCGCGGCAACGACGGCAGGTTCGGCCAAGTGATGGTCACGTTGCCCGGGTTCTCGACCTGGACCTCGACCTTCCACTCTTTCTTACCGACACGGTCCGAGACCGCCTGTGCGAGCCGGGTCGGTTCGCCACGGTAGTCGTCGATAACCGCCATCGAAAGGGCAGCGTTCGGGGCCGTCGGAGCCTTCGGAACCTGGTTCAACCGAGCCTTCGCCCTGTCGGCCATCACGCCGACATAGGTGCCAGTGTCGATTCCAGACTCAGACCTTGCGGCCAGTTGGAGGCGCCACTGCTTCTCGGTCTGCGTCCAGATCGTGCTGTTGGACCGGAACGATCCAGGCATGGTCTCTTGGAACAGAGGCGGGAAGATCAGGCGGATCGGCTTGTCCGTGGTCACGAACACCCAGTACGCCCGGTGCGGCTGCATGATCGGGTCGTCCGTCGGCTCGATCGCGTAGGATCCGCCGCCAGGCATGCTCGAGTCAGCCAGGAAGTAGGTCAAGGCAGAGTTGATGAACTCGTTGGCGACCAGTTGCTTCCAGGTCAGGGAGTCGGCGGGGTTGTCCTCCGCGACACCGATCATCTGGCTCACCGGGAACCCGTAGTTGTACGGGTTGCCAATCAGGTTCCATCCTTTCTTGACGCTCACCAGCAACCCACCAGAAGGCGTGTCGGGGTGGACGGCGGCGCCGTTCAGCGCCAGGTTGGCATGGGCAGAACTCGGCACGATCCAGTAACCCAGACCACGCTGGAAGTTCTGGACGGGCTGGTAGGCCCTCAGGGCCGCGTCCCACTGATAGGCGACGTAGTCAAGGCCAGAGGTCAGACCAAGCGCCAGGTCAAAGCTCGAGTCACCGAACTGGTACGGCAGGGTCATCAGGTTCGGACCCGCCTGCAGGGTGATGATCGGCTGGCTCGCGACGCGGACGCTCGTGTTCAAGGTCTTCGTCGGGCCGGGCAGGGTCTCGATCGAAATGGAGACCGGAAGGTCGCCATAGGTCAGACCGTCGCTCACGACCTGCCAGTCAAGCGGAATGACCGCGTTCGGGGAGATCGACTGGACAACCTTCACCTGCTGCTCGCCAGGAGCAAGGCTCAGGCCGGCAGGCAGGTTGATCGTGCAAGTCACGTTGAACAAGGTGACTTCCTTCTCGATCGTCGCGTACTGGTTGTCGATCCACAATCGGGCCGTGAACGGGCTCGGGCCGGTTCCGACCGAAGTGTGGTTGATCGCCCTGGGGAGGTCAAGGATGGCCGTGTAGGGGTCAAAGTAGTCCCCGACGCTCCACGCCGACCTCATGTAGAAAACGATGTCCCTGGATGCGCCCGGCTGGACCGCCGCGCCCGGATAACGCTGGAGAACGACAGGCTCGGGGATCCCGATATCGTTCGTGTCGACAGTGCCTGTCGGGTCACCGAACAGGTTCACCGTGATGTTGTTGTCCCGGCTCGTGGTCGAGTAGTTGCCAAACTTGACCAGGTCCGCCGTTGTCGCGTCCGGGGTCGAAGGCGTCGCCATGTTGTCATAGCGAAGACCGTAGGCGTCCAGCTGACCGGCCATCGTCTTGATGAACGATGGGAAGTCCGGCTTTGTCAGGTGACGCTTGACCTCGGTCCGGAGCGGACGACCGTCCGGAAGGTAGTTAAAGCCATAGTAGTTGTTCGTCGACTTCGCGATTCCCGACAGGGTTGCCAGGGTCGAAGCATTGAACTGCGTGGAACCGGTCTCGTCGACCTGCCCAGACCTCATCGCGGGCCAGCTCGCCCAATAAAGACCGAGGTTGTGGGCCTCTGTGCCGTTGTTGAACAGCCTGAACCGCATCCGCACCGCGTCAGCCAGGTTCTTGGCCTCCAGAATGACCTGCGTGTCGGTCACCCCGGC
>CAZGER010000012.1:0-13399 GCA_964524565.1 uncultured Chthonomonas sp.
TCGGTAATCTTGGCCGTGCCGCCACGCTCCTTGTCGGCGTGATCGTCGTGTTCGCCGGGATCCGCATGCTCGTCCCCACCCGCAAACCGACCGACCAGCCACCCGTCGATCCTCCCCACTGGGCGACCGGGACCGCGACCGGTGGCGTGATCGGGCTCCTTTCCGGGCTTGTGGGAGTCGGGGGCGGCATCTTCCTCTCCCCCGTCGCTGTCCTCGCAAAATGGGCAGACGCCAAGCACGCCGCCGCGACCTCATCCCTGTTCATCGTCGCGAACTCCCTCGTCGGTCTGGCAGGAAGGGCACCAGCCGGGCTCACCGTCCCAGCCCAGTTCCCGTGGATCGCCACCGCCGCCGGGGCTGGAGCATTGGCGGGATCATGGCTAGGGGCCAGGAAACTCAGCGTCGATTGGCTCAAAAAGGCGCTCGGCCTCATGCTCATCGCGGCTGGGTTCCTGACCCTCGCCAAGTGACCGCCTTAGAACCGGACGGCAGCCTGAAGATAGAACCAAGTCTGGGTGGAAGAAGGACCGCCACCCGGCCAGTTCTGGTTCATGGTCTTGACAAAGCTCCCCGGCCAATAGAACGCCACCCCGCCAAAGAACGCAGCCTGGGAATCCAGGACATAGGTGAACTCAAGGTCGAGCTCCCGCCCCAGGTTCTTGCCCGAAGCGCCCGTCGGGTCGATGAACGCACCGCCGTGGCCCTGGTTCAAGGCGCCGCTGGCGCCGTACCAACCGTCCGTCGCGTCGCGTAGCCAGAACTGCCGGATGCTCGCCTTGCCGCTCAGCTTCTGCGTCAGCTTCCGGTCGACTCCAAAGGCGATCTCGTCCATGTTCCGCCAGGAGTGCATGTCCGCCATCCCGTAGAACTTGTGGTTCGTCGCAGAAAGGTTGTCGAACGTGTTGACCGTCGTCGCGTTCCCACCGCCAGACGCACCGTTGTACTCAAAAAAGACCTTCCCGTCCGCACAGGGGGCGTACGAGGCGTTGAAGTGGACCGCCCAGGCCCGCAGGTCTTTGGCCGCCGTCCGACCGTACTGGATCGCCACCTCTTCTTCCAGCGTGAACCTCCCGCGGTTGGTCGAACCGGCGTGGGTCAAAGTCCAAACGTCCGATGCCGTCGCACCGGGCTTGTCGTGCTTAAAGATCAGCCCGAACGTGCCGCTCTTGGGCGTCTTGTGCATCGCACCCGCAAGCCGAAGGGTCTTGGGGCTCGGGTTGCCAGCGCCGAACTGCACCGCGAACACGTCCCACGCGCCCTGCTGCATCCGGACACCGTCATAGTGCCGACCCGTCGGCAGCCAGTCGATGCTCCCGATCAGCCGCTGCGAACCGATGTTGACGTCCTGGCGACCAAAGGTCCAGGTCGCCATCGCGTTCCGGTAGACAACGTTCGCAAGGCTCAACGATGTGAACTGGTCCGTGTTGTTGGAACCCGTCCGCAACATCGAGTCCGATGAGAACTCGCCCTGGACCTCACCCGACCAGTTCTTCCCGAACGTCCAGGTGAACCCAGGTCGGAACCGGAAGACAATGTCGGTCCTGTCGTCGTTGACCGGGGCAAAAAAGTCACGGTCGATGCGTTGTTCCATCCTAAAACGGGACTGGAAGTAGGGGCGCAGGTCGAATTCAGCGTCGGACGAAAGAAAAGCAGGTGTGAACATCGTTCTCCTCAAGCCTAGTCTGACAAAACCAGGGTCGGTTAAACATGACCCACGTCATGCCTGTCCCTAAATTCGTGCCTTAGTCCCAACCGCCCCGTCAGGGCGGACATCTCCTCGACTGAGTTCGCGCTCCGCACCCAGTCCGCCTCGACACCGATCGCCGTAAGGCCCTCCTCGTCCATTTCCAGCACGTCCAGCTGGCTGACCCACGCCGTCACCCTCGCCTCCCCCGGCGCGATCTTCCCAAGGGCACCGCGCGTGTAGACCGCGCAAAGGGGCTGCCTCCGACCACCCAGCACAGGCACGACCGCCTCATGCCCGCCGACCAGTCCCGCCAGAGCGTCCGCCACCGCCGCGCAGATCCCCGGCACGTCGCAAGAGACCACGAACACGACCCCAGCCTCCGCCTGGAACCCTCCAAGACTCGCCAGAGCGCCCGAACCCGGCTCCTGGTCGGCCTGCCACGCCGCGCCTGCCACGCTCCGTGGCCCAAGGACGGTCACCGGCCAACCCGCGCCAGAAAGCAACCGGACGGCCCGTTCCTCCATCGCCTCCCCGTCGATCAGCATCCTGGCCTTGTCGTGACCCATCCGCCTGCTCGATCCGCCGGTCAAAAGGACAGCCTGCCGGTCCATGTGTCCAGGATCATATCCCCACACCGCGAATCTGGGACAATCTGTGGGTATGGGTCAGTTGCCAAAAAGGTACCGAGATTTCTTCCAGAAGTACCCCGCGGTGGGAGCCGCCTACGAAAACTACGGGGCGAGCGTCGCCGCCGCCGGCCCCCTCGACGAGCGGACACGCTCACTCGTCAAGCTTGCCGTCTCCATCGGCGCAAGGATGGAAGGCGCGGCCAAGAGCCACGCCCACAAAGCCCTCCAAGCCGGTGCGACGATCGAAGAGGTCACCCATGTCGCCTTGCTCGCCGCCCCAACCATCGGCTTCCCGAACATGATGGCCGCCCTCCAGTGGGTCGAGGCCGTCACAGAAGGCGAGTCTCGCAAGCAGTAAGGACCGGCCCACACTCCTTGGCCATACTGCAGACATGACGCAGAGCGGGCAGTCCGGATCGTCCGCCCTCTTTTTCGCAATCCGGTTCGCCGGGTCGATGTTCGTCTGGACCGCCCTGACCGGCGGCGTCGCGACCTACCTGACCGTCTCCAAAGACCTGGGCAGGGTCGTCCTCTCCATGTTCGGCCCCGCTGTCACCCTGCCCGTTATGCTCCTGCTTATGCTTGCCTCTTCGGCCCTGGCCGGTGGGCCAAACCTAGGACGCGTGCAGTCCCTGACCCTGCCTTTTGTCTTCGCCGTCCTGCACCTGTGTGCCCACGTGGCACTCACCGCAAACCCGAGCGGCCCCTTCTCCCGACTGGAACTCCTGCCAGGAGCCGTCTGGCAGCAGCCAGGACTCTGGCTCGTCTCCTACTCCGTCACAGCAGCATCGCTCCTGGCGGCGTCTTCGTCCCGCGGCCAACGCGAGACCCAGTAGAATCTCCCTCCATGCTCGTTCACTTCGGTATCGACCAGATCCAGGCTGAATGGGCTGAGTCCGTCGTCTGCGTCGGAACCTTCGACGGCGTCCACCTGGGACACCAGGCCCTTATCAAAAAGGCCGTCGCGATCGCCAAAGAAAGCTCCGTCCCCTGCATCGTCCTCACGTTCGACAGGCACCCGCTCTCCGTCATCGCCCCCGAAAGGGCGCCAGCCGCCATCGGCACGCTCGAACAGAACATCCAGGCGGTCCGCAAGCTCGGGCCAGGACTCTGCGTCGTCCTGCCCTTCAACCGCCATACCGCAGAGACCACGGCCCAAGAGTTCTTCGACGACGTGGTCTGCGAGGCGCTCAAGGCAAAAGCCATCGTCATCGGCCACGATTTCGCCTTCGGCCACGACCGTCAAGGCGACGGCGAATGGCTCTCAGCCAGGATCGAGACCCACGTCCTGCCCCCCGTCACCCTCGACGAAAAACGCGTCAGCAGCTCGGCTGTCAGGGCAGCCGTTTCGATGGGCGACACAAAGACCGCCCAGACCCTACTCGGACGACCCTTCGCCCTCCGTGGACTCGTCGTCAAAGGGAAGCAGCTCGGCCGGACGATCGGGTTCCCGACCGCCAACCTTGCCCGCACCTCCAGCCAGCTCACCCCCGCCGACGGAATCTACGCCTGCACCGCCACAACCTCCGCCGGAACGTTCAAAGCGGCCGTCAGCATCGGCTACCGACCTGCCGTCGAAGGCACCGAACGAACGATCGAGGCATACCTCCTCGACTACCCCGGCACCGACATCTACGGTGAGCCGATCGAACTCGCCTTCCACGCTTTCCTCCGCCCAGAGTCCGACTTCCCAGACCTCGAGGCGCTCAAGATGCAAATCGCCGCAGACGTGGCCCTTGTGGGCCAAACCGTCGCACTATGAACGCGCCCGCCCGTCCCGGCGTCACTTGAAAAAAGGTTCTCCCATGGCCAAGAAAATCCTGTTCGGAGTCATCGCGCTGGCGGCTGTCCTGTTCTTCTCCAGCGGCTACCTCTTCAACCCCTCGGACGAGGCTCAGGTCAAAGCGACGCTCCAAGAGGCCCTTTCCGCCGCAGGAGAGGGCAAACCCAGCCCTGTCCTTGAAAGCCTCAGCTTCCGCTTCGACTACGGCGGTGAAGAACCGAGCCGGATCGACATCGCCAAGGTCGTCAGGCAGGCCAAGCCAAAACTGACCGCCCTCAGCGTCAACCCCGAGATCGAAGGTCAGACCGCCACCGTCACCACCGCGATCGACGCAAAACTAGACTACATGGGCTTCAGCATCGACCAGACCGTCCCCAACGTCACCATCAAGTTCGAAAAGCAGGTCGGCACCAAATGGCTCGTTGTCCCCCAGCCAAAGTGGAGGATTATCAGCGTGGATAGTCCAAATCTGCCCAATCCCTGACGTAAAATGTCCCGGTATGGACTACCGGCTGAAGGACAACGCTGGCGCAGGCCCGCTTTCGATCGATGAACTCAGGCAGAAAGCGTCTGCCGGGGAACTCGGTCCAGACACCGTCCTGGTCGACGCCAACGGCGTCGAGTGCCGCCTCGGAGACCTCCTGTCGCGGGCGCAGGCCCCGCTCCCGACCGCCCCCGGGCCGGCAAAAGCCAAAAAGCCTTCTCCGGTGATCATCATCCTTGTGGTCGTCCTGGGCTTGTGCCTCTGCGTCCCCATCGGGGCCGCGCTCCTGTTCCCTGTCTTTAGCCAGGCAAAAGCCTCGGCCATCCAGAAAGACGTCGTCTCAGAGATGAAGGTGCTCGCCACCGGACTCGTGATGTACTCCGCCGCCCACGGCGACAAACTCCCGCCCGACATGTCCACCGGTACCGCGATCTTGCAGGCGGTCTCCGAGCACGTGCCTGAGGAGCCGTTCGAGCAGCTCAACAGCGGCACGCTGGAAGGGAACCACGAACTCTCCGGCAAGTCCGTCGACAGTGTCGAACGGCCCCAGCTCACGATCCTCGTCTACTACTCGGACAACGCGCTCGGCTCCTACGTGATCGTCATGTTCGCAGACTTCCACGTCGCCAAAGTCCCCGCGATGGACTTCCTGGAAGCAAGGAACAACAACACCTACGAGATGCGCCGCTAACCCTTTGCCGTCGTGAACTTCATCTTCGTCAGACTATTGATCTGCACGACGGTGAACCCGACAAGGATCGAGCCCATCACCCACGCGGCCGCCGTCGCGTAGCCGAACTTGAGGTACATAAAGGCGTTCTCCCAAACCTCCAGGCCGATCACCCTGGTCGCCCGGTTCGGCCCCCCGCCCGAGAGCACAAAGATGTTCTCCATCGCCTTGAACCCCGCGATGAAAACCCCCAGCAGGTTGATCAGCATAAGGGGCTTCAACCCCGGCAAAGTGATCCTCATGATCTTCTGGACCCAGTTCGCACCGTCCAGGTCCGCCGCCTCGTAGCGCTCGTCCGGAATGTTCTTGAGCGCAGCCAGGTACAAAATCGACCCTGGCCCGGCCCCCGCCCAGATCCCCGGCAACACGACCGCCAGCATCGCCAGCTTCTCGTCACCGAGCCAGTCCAGGGCCAACGGCGTGTGCGCCTTCCCCCAAAGACCGTCCCACAGCGAAAGCGGCAGGTCCAGCATCGCGTTCAACGTGCCGTACTCCGTCTTCTCGTAGAACTGTCTCCACAAGAAGGCGATCACGATCGGGCTCGTCATCGCTGGCAGGTAGAAAAGCGTCCTCAGCAAGACCTTGAACCTGGGGATCTCGTTCAGTCCCAGCGCCAGCAAGATCGGGATGAAGAACCCGACCCCGATCGTCAGGGCCACGTACACGACACTGTTCAGCAGAGACTTGTAAAAGATCGGCTGCGTAAAAACGTCGATGAAGTTGTCCAGCCCCACAAACCTCGCCCCCTCCAGCACCCGGTAGTCCTGGAATGCGATCACGAGCCCACGGCTGAGCGGATAGTAGGCCCACAGCGCAAGACTCAGCACCGCCGGGGCGAGGCAGAGGGCAAAAAACGGCAGTTTGCTCCGTCCAAACCTCGCCACCGACGCAGGACCAGTCTCGGCCCCCAGCTTGTTCCCGGCCGACCGCAAGCCCCGGTACACCAACACCGAACCCAGGCTCCCTGCCACAAGCAGGATCCCCAGTGCCCAAGCCCGTCGCTTGTCCATCAGCTCCTTCGGCGTGTATCCCAGCAGCACTTGGTTCATCTCGTCCTGGACCTCGGCCAGAATCTGCTCGACGGGCTCGTTCGGCCTCGTCCGCGCCCTGTCCATCGCCGAGTCTAAAACCGTGTAGATCTGGCCGCAGTTCTTGCCGTACGGCTCCGGCTTGCCCCGCTCGAACAGCCGCTTGTTCGCCTCGACATATCCAGGATCGACCTGCGACACCAGGTCGTGGTAGCCGAACTTCTCCAGCAGGTCCGGGTTCACCAGGTTCGCCATCCCAAAGTCGACGAACTTGTCTGTGCTGACCTTGGCCGCCTTCTGGCTCACCCAGTAGTCGATAAACCTCCAGCACGCCTCCAGCTTCTTTGGGTCCTTGACCTGGGCGTTGATCGCCCACATCCCCGCGTTGATCTCGTTGTACGAACCCGCCGGCCCGGCAGGCATTGGCGCGATCCCGATCAGCGAGGGCGGAATGTCCGAGATGTTCAGCACCACGTCCTGCGAGTACGAGAACCACATGCTCACCTTCCCACGGCGGATGTCGTCACCGTGCGAGGTCGCCACCTGCACCGCCGGGCCGTATGTCTTGCCGTCCTTGCCTTTCCACTTTTCCGTCGCCAGCTTCCGGTAAAACGCCAGCGCCTTGGCCCCCGCCTCGTCCGCGATCGAGGCCTGCCAGACCCCGCTCGGCGTCGGCTTGACCACCTCCCCCCCCGCCTGCCACAAGAAGTTCACCCAGTAGTACGCCTGCGACTGCGGCGCGGAGCTGAACGAGAACCCCACCCGCTCCGGATTGCTCTCCGCGATCTTTTGGCAGACCTCGTAAAACTCGTCCCACGTCGTCGGTGGCTTGTTCGGATCGAGCCCCGCCTCCCTAAAGTGGTCCTTCCTGTAATAAAGCCCCTGCGCGACCTGATAGAACGGCAGGGCGTACATCTTGCCGTCGTAGGATGTCAGCACCTCCCTGATGAGCGGGTTCACCAGCTCGACAGAACCCTTGTCCCTGGCGATCAGGTCGTCGAGAGGACGGCAAAAGCCCTGGTCGATGTAGTTGTAATAGTTCCTAAAGTTGACGTAGAACACGTCCGGGGCCGTGTCGCCAGCCATCGACATGAGAAAGTTGCTCTCGGCCTTCTCCCCTGGCAGCTCCAGCCCGCCAGCGTTCACGACCCTGATCCCAGGGTTCGTGCGGTGGAACTCCTCGAACACAGCCCGCCTGGCCAGCGAACGGGGGTCGGTCGCGCTCGGTGGGGGCAGACCAAGGGTCGCCGCCATCATCCGGATCGTGACCGGCTCTTCTGCCCGAACGGCGGCGCCGACCACTGCCAGGCAACACACCACCCAGGCTCGCAGGCTCACAGGCCGAGTATACGGCCCACAAACAACAAAGGTGCCGGCCAAAACAGCCGGCACCTTCACGCAAGAGCCGGGCTTACCGGCGGCGACGGGCCGCCAAAGCGACACCAAGCGTCAGGACGCCCAGCGTCAACGGCTCTGGCACCACCGACGCCGAGGAGGTGAACGACGCCGTGTAGGTGTTGGACTGCCCCGTCACAGGGTTGGCAAAACTAAAGGCGAACTGCTCGTCGCTCATCGCACCGACGCTCGAAAGCGCCGATCCGCTGAACGTCACGTTCTGCGTCGAAAGGTAGCTGGCGCCAAAAACGAACGGCTCAAAGATCGAACCCGCGTCGAAATCCACCCGGAAGATCGGGTTGTTGATGTCAGACGTGTAGAACTTGACCGTGCCAGAACCTAGCGTTCCGCCAGACCTGCTCACCGACTGCATGTCCATCTTCACATCGTTGAACGACATCGAGACGACAGGGATCTCCAAGGTCAGGCCAGTGCCGGTCCAAGAACCCGTCACGGACGTGCTCGTCACCGTGAACAGGGGTGTGGAACCGTCCAGAGCCGGGTCACCGTGGGTGGAGATCGTCACGGCCTGCGCGCCCGCGACCGCGAACACCAGACCGACCGTAATTAAATATCGCCTCATCCTATCAACCTTGGCGCCATATCGCGCCGCAACCTCTATGGTATCACACGCCCGGCGTGGCGCGTGGCCGCTAGGCCACACTCTGCAAAACTGTTCAGATGGAAAGTGAAAGGGCGTCCCCATAAAGGGAACGCCCCGAGTGAGACGTGACGAAAGTCAGACGGACTTGCGCCGGCGGGCCAGCGCAGCGCCCGCAAGACCGAGAAGGCCCAGCGTGGCAGGCTCCGGAACCGGGTCGGCCGACGACGTGAACGCGGACGTGTAGGTCGTCGTTCCACCGTTGACCACAGGGTTTGCGAAGCTGAACGCGAACTGCCCGTTCGTCAAAGGCGGCTGGCCGCTCAGCGCAGAACCGGAGAACGAGACTCCCTGGTTCGAGACAAAACTCGCGCCGAAACCGAACGGCTCGAACACCGTGCCGCCAGAAAAGTCGACCTTGAAGATCGGGTCGTTGACCGTGTTGGTGTAGAACACGACACTGCCCGAACCGACCGTGTTGCCAGTCCGGGAAACCGATGCCATCGACATCTTCACGTCGTTGTAGGTGACCCCGGTCAGGCTCAAAACGAGGTTGAGGCCGGTGCCGTTCCAGCTACCGGACATGGAAGAGGAGTCGACGGAGAACAAGGGCGTCGACCCGTTTGCGGCCGGGTCGTTGAACGTCGCCAAAGTGGCTGCGTTCGCGAGGACCCCCGCAGAAATCAAGGAAAGGACCGATAAAGTGCGTACCATAAGACATTCCTGCCAATGTCCCCCCGCACAACCCTCGTGCCAATCCGACTGTCCACCGTAAACCCAGTATTATTACTAGGAATGTCGGGCCTCCATTGCAAAAGTCCGTCAAACATGTATACTGATCTCTACCTATCCACCAAAAGGCAGGCATAAATTGGCTACAGAACGAAACAGCGGAACAGACAGGGACAAAGCGGTCGAAATGGCCCTCCAACAGATTGAAAAGCAGTTTGGGAGAGGATCGGTCATGTGCCTCGGCGCACAGGAGCGCCAACGCATCGCCGCGATCCCCACCGGCTCCCTCAGCCTCGATGTCGCCCTCGGCATCGGTGGCCTGCCGCGCAGCCGCATCACCGAGATCTACGGCACAGAGTCCTCCGGCAAAACGACCCTTGCCCTCCAGGTCATCGCCGAAGCCCAAAAGAAGGGCGGACTCGCCCTCTTCGTCGACGCAGAGCACGCCCTCGATGTCGAGTACGCCCGCACCCTCGGCGTGGACACCGACAGGCTCTACGTCGCCCAGCCGACGACCGGTGAAGAGGCGCTTGAGATCATGGACTCCATGATCCGCTCCGGAGCGATGGACATCGTCGTCCTCGACTCCGTCGCCGCCCTCGTCCCCAAGGCCGAGATCGAAGGCGATATGGGTGACGCCCACGTCGGCATCCAGGCCCGCATGATGTCCCAAGCCCTGCGCAAGCTCGGCGGCACCGTCAACAAGACCAACACGGCCGTCATCTTTATCAACCAGATCCGCGAAAAGATCGGCGTCATGTTCGGCAACCCCGAAACAACGCCAGGCGGACGCGCCCTCAAGTTCTGGGCGTCGTGCCGGCTCGAGGTCCGAAGGGGCGAGTTCCTCAAAAACGGCATCGAGGCATACGGCGCGCGCACCAAGGTCAAGGTCGTCAAGAACAAGGTCGCCCCGCCCTTCCGACAGGCAGAGTTCGACATCATCTTTGGCAAGGGCATCAGCCGCTCCGGGGACATCCTCGACCTCGCCGTCGCAAACGAGCTCGTCGCCCGCGCCGGCACCTACTACAACTATGGCGAAACCAGGCTCGGACAAGGCCGCGACAACGCCCGCCAGTACTTGGACGAGAACCCTGCCCTGATGGACGAACTGGACGCAAAGCTGCGGCAAAAACTGTCGGTCGAAGCGTCCGACAAGTCGCTCGCAGAACCGCCCGAGGCGTTTGCCAGCCTGTCTGAGTGAACCCAAAGCAAGCCCTCGACCAGTCCCTGAAGTACCTGGCCAAAGCGCCCAGGAGCCAAGGCCAGGTCGAGGGCTTTCTGGCGACCAAAGGCTGGGACGAATCGACCGTCCAAGCGACAATCGCCGAGCTCACCAACCTCGGGTACCTCGGTGACGCTGCCCTGGCAAACGACCACGCTGCAAAGCTCTTCGCCAAGGGGCTCGGCCGTGAAAAGGTCGCCTCCGACCTCGCAACCAAGGGGTTCGGACAAGCCGAGATCGACGACGCCCTCGCGTCCGCCACCGAGTCTGACGAGGTCGCTTTTGCCCTCACCCTCCTCGCCAAACGCAAAGCGACACCCAGCGACCTCGCAAAGTCTGCCCGCTACCTCTACTCCCGGGGCTACTCGCAAGAGGTCGTGGAGCGCGCCATCGAAGCCGCCTTTCCACCAGACTACGACTAGCCGAGTATCCTCACCACTCTTGGAAAACTACAGGATCCTGTTTTTCGGCGATGTCGTCGGACGGCCAGGAAGAGAGGCCGTGCAAGACATGCTGCCCAGGCTTAAAGCCAGGCACGATCCCCTGTTTGTCGTCGTCAACGGTGAGAACAGTGCCGCTGGGGTCGGCATCACGCCCCAGATCGCCGACGACCTCTTCCGCGCCGGGGCCGATGCCATCACCCTCGGCAACCACGCCTTCAACAAACGCGAGATCTCAGGCTACCTTGACTCGGGAAGGCCCATCGTTCGACCGGCCAACATGCCCCCGGGCGTCCCCGGCAACGGCGTTTGCACGCTCACTAAGGCAGGGGTCACCCTCAGCGTCGTCAACCTGTGCGGACGCGTCTTCATGGACGGCTACGACGACCCGTTCCAAGCCATCGACCGAATCCTCGCCCCGCTCCAAGGCCACCACGTCTTTATCGACTTCCACGCCGAAGCGACCAGCGAAAAGGCCGCCTTCGGGTTCCATGTCGATGGCCGCGCCACCGCCGTCGTCGGGACCCACACCCACGTCCAGACAGCCGACGAGACGGTCCTGCCCGGTGGCACCGCCTTCATCACCGATGTCGGCATGTGCGGCCCCTACCCCTCCGTCATCGGCGTCGACAAAGACATTGTTTTGAGCAAATTTCTCACAAGTCTGCCCACCAGGTTTGAGGTTGCAGAGACTCCTGGTGTAATCTGTGCGGTACTTGTAAACGTCATAAAGGAAACGGGGCGTGCGATTTCTATCGAACGGATCCAAGCCAAGACGTAACGGGACTGAACCAAAGATGAAGACCAGGACGACACTCGCGGCACTCACGGCGCTTTTTGCCGCCGTCACTGCCACCGCACAAACGATTTACGAACCCACCAAAGACGTGGCCGCCCAAGGCATCACGCTCAAGGGCTGGGGGAGCGGGACGATCGCCCAGACTGACGAGATGGCCTTCGAGGGAACAAGCTCGGTCCGTGTCTCCAGCCGGAACTTCTTCCAAGGCGGCGTCTTCAAGTTCGCAAACGGGATCGACCTCGCACCAGCGACCAGCGGCAAGTCCAACCTGCTGCTCTTCACCCTCCACGCCCCCGTCACGGTAGCGGCCGGAGGCGGTGGCGGAGGACGCCAAGGCGGCGGACGCTCGGGCGGAGGCGATGCAGGCGGAGACTCCGGCGCCGCTGGCGGACAGTTGGGCGGAGCCTCGGGCGGACAAGGGTCCACCACCACCCAGGCCCAGATCAAACCCCTCACCAAGATCAGGGTCGTCATCACCACCTCCGACGGCAAGAACGCCGAGGCCTACATCGATATCACAAGCTCGGTCAAGGACAACAACGGCTGGTTCTCCGCTGGAATCCCCCTGGCCGCCATCGCTGGGTTCAACAACACGAACAAAAAAGTCACCGCCATCGCCCTTTCCGGCGACTCGGTCTCCACGTTCTATGTCGGACAGGTCAAAGTCCTCGAAGACAACACCCCCGTCTTTGTCGAGGCCAATGTCAGCGAGGTCAACCTCGGCTTTGGCGAAGAGTTCACGTTCTTTGCCAACGGCTATGCGGGCTCGACCGCCGTCAAGTACACCTGGGACTTCGATGCCGCCGACGGCATCAGCGTCGATGCGGAAGGCCCCAGCGTCACCCACCGCTTCCGGCGAGAAGGGACCTTCACGGTCACCGTCACCGCTGTCGACGTCTTCGGACTCAAACAACCGCGGTCGGCAAAGATCACCGTGACCGTCAACCCCTGATACACTCACAAACATGGACGCCCTTGGTGACGTAGGCAACGAAGGCCTCGAAACCAGGGGCGTCCCCTCGGTTTCAAGCCTCCAGCACAGGGTCGTCACCGGCCTCCTCCTCAGCGTCATCGCCTTTGCGTGCATCAGCAGCACCGCAGAATGGCCCCTCTACATCATCTCCACCGTCTTCTGCTACTTCGCCGCCGTCGAGCTTAAAACCCTTATCGGGTTCCGGTCCACCCCTGCCCTTCTCCTAGCCCTCGTCGCGAGCATCCTCAGCGTCTGGGCCCTTATGGAATGGATGGCCTGGCCCTTTGCCGCCCTCGTCGCCGTCGCCATCGGCACGGTGGCCGTCCTCTTCCGCAGCTTCAGAAGGACCGCCCACCCCCTGGATCTCCTCACCCTCTTCTGGATCGCCGGCCCACTCGCCTGCGCCCTCTGGCTGCACCGCGTCTCCGTCGACCCCACCCGGTTCTTCTCCCCCAACCTCCTCCTCCTTCTGCTCGTCCCCATCTGGATCGGCGACACAGCCGCATACTTCGTTGGCAAAGCCTTCGGAAAACACCTCCTCGCCCCCGCCATCTCGCCCAAAAAGACCTGGGAAGGCGCCGTCGCCAACCTCGTCGCCTGCACCCTCACCGCCATGCTCATGGGACACATCATGAACTTCGGCCTGGAACCCAAAATGATGTGGTACGCCTCGGCATCCGTAGGTGTTTCCGCAGGAATACTTGGACAATTCGGCGATCTCCTGCAGAGTGCCTTCAAACGATCAGCCCAGATCAAAGACTCAGGCGCGATCCTCCCCGGGCACGGCGGCGTCCTCGACCGTCTCGATTCTTTCCTCCTTGCCTCCGTCCCCGCCAGCCTCCTCCTCTACTGGCTCGCACGGCCCTGCCTCGCCCTCTTCAACGGACCATGATGTT
>CAZGER010000013.1:0-13298 GCA_964524565.1 uncultured Chthonomonas sp.
AGTTGAACTTGTGACCTCACCCTTATCAGGGGTGCGCTCTAACCAACTGAGCTATGGGCCCGTTACCGGAGGCGTGATTATACCAACCGGCCAAATCCACACCTGACCCAGGGCCCGGCGTGACATTGACCCCGCCCCGACCGTCCTAATCGTTAGCCAGATAGACAGGCGGCGCCCGGTGCCGCTATACTGTCGGCCAAGCCTGCCTGCAAACCGCAGGCATATTGAGGACAAAAGTTAAGATGCGATTGAGCTACAGAGCTGCCCTCGTCGCCTCGGGCATCGTCAGCGTGGCAACCGCCTTCGCCGACATCACTGGCCCGACCCCCTTGGCGTGGAGATGGGCCGAGCCGACCACCATTGCGCCGGGAGGCACGCCACAGTTCGACGGAGACAACGTCTTCATCGCCAGCGGCGGAAGGATCTACTGCCTCGAAAAGGCCACCGGAAACCTCAAATGGCGGTACCCGGCAGGTGAGGCGATCGCAGGGGCATTCACGTTCGGGTGCGTCCTGTCCCACGGCAAAGTCATCGCCGCCGCAAACGAAAAGTCACTCTTCGCCGTCGATGCAAAGACCGGCGAGCTCGCATGGCAGCACATCAACGCAGACGCGATCACCACGAACGTCGTCGTCTCCGGCGAATATGCCGCGTTCGGCTCCGGCAACAGCAAGCTGATGTCCGTCAGCCTCCAAGACGGCAAACCGGCATGGTCGGTCACCGTCGCAGATGGCCTCCACCCGACGATCCAGGCCGCTCCCGACGGTGTCGTGTTCTCAACCGCCAGGGGAAGGCTCGTCAACTACAACGGCGGCGCAGGACGCGCCAACTGGGAACAGAAGTTCAGCCGACTCTCCGTCCGCGGCAGCTTCACCGTCCAGGGCGAAAGGATCTATGTCAACAGCGGCTCCTTCCTCGTCTGCCTCAGGGCGGGCACCGGCGGAAGCCTCTGGCAGCAGCCCATCCCCGCAACCCTCGACTACGCACCCGTCGCGACCGAGGAGTTCGTCGCATCGACCTCCACCGACGGCAAAATGTTCCTCTACACCTCCAGCGGCAGACAGGTCTCCGGCAAACCGGTCGAACTCGGCTCCAGCCCCTCGGCCAACGCTGTCGCAACCGGCAAGTTCATCCTCGCACCAACCTCCAACGGAGCCATCAACCTCGTTGACACAGGCTCGGCAAGCGTGGTCTGGAGCTACGTCGTCCCGGCCCTCGTCACACGGGTGGCATCCAACAACACAGGCTCGGGCGGAGTCGGCGGCGCCGCCGGTCTCGGTGGCGGAGACTCCGGCGGAGGAGCCCTCGGTGCAGGTTCAGGCGGTGCCGCTGGCGGAGCTGGCGGGGCCCAGGCATCCAGCCCCGGAGTCATCATCAACTACACCACGGTCTCAGGCAACCTGGCAGTGGACGGCACGTCACTCATGGCGCTCACCCGCGATGGGTCTCTCCTCATGTTCGATCCCAAGCTCGGTGTGGACCTCACCGCCCCCAGCGTCGCCATGCTCTGGCCAAAGGCCGGAACGGACATCGCCGGTAAAGCCCCCATGGAGCTCCTCTTCAAGGTCGACGACCTCGGTATCGGCGTCAACCCGGACACCGTCAAAGTCTCCATCAACGGCAAAGAGTACATCTCGAAATACTCCAACGACGGCTACCTGAGCATCCTCGTCATCACCGGTGGCGCCAACCCGCAATTGCAAAACGGCAAGGCCAAGGTCACTGTCTCGGCTGTCGACTGGCTCGGAAACGCAACCAAGGCAGAGTTCACCCTCACCGTCGACAACACCCTTCCGCCGCTTGGCGGGCCGCCAAGGGGCGGAACCAACACCAACAACCCGACCGGCGGCGGACCGGGCGGAGGCGGTAGGAGTGGCGGAGGACGCGCCGGAGGCGGTGGCCTAGGCGGCGGCGGACTCGGCGGCGGCTAGAACAAATGGACCCCAGGTTTTGGCAGCTCTTTCTCTCTGCCGAACTTGGAGCAGAAAAGTCCCGAGCGTTCCTCAAGGACCTCGGGACTTCTTCTGACCCCATCGCAAGCCTCCTCTCATGGAGGCACCTCACACCCGCACAGAGGGCCAGGATAGACCG
This sequence comes from uncultured Chthonomonas sp., assembly GCA_964524565.1. Lineage (GTDB taxonomy): Bacteria > Armatimonadota > Fimbriimonadia > Fimbriimonadales > Fimbriimonadaceae > UphvI-Ar2. Next base: position 2,092 of record CAZGER010000013.1, read on the forward strand.
CTCGGACGAGCGCAGGCTCAAACAGGCACTCGATGCCGGCGTCACCGTCCTCGAACCCAGCGACCTCCCCGACAAACTTTCAGACCTCCCGGCACCGCCCCACGCTCTCTTCGCCTGGGGTGACACCGAGGCCCTCCACAAACCGACCGTCGGCATCGTCGGCACCAGAAAGTCCTCCCCCTACGGAGAAGCCGTCGCCGCCAAGTTCGCCGAAGCCTTCGCCCTCGCCGGAGTCTGCGTCGTCAGCGGCGGCGCGCTCGGCATCGACGCGGCTGCCCACAAAGGCGCCCTCTCGGCCCAAGGGGCCACCGTCGCCGTCCTCGGCCATAGCATCGACAAAGTGTTCCCAGCCAGCCACGGCCCGCTCTTCCAGTCAATCCGGAACTCTGGCTGCCTCGTCAGCCAGTTCCCGGTCGGAAAACCGTCCATGCCGGACAACTTCCTTGTCCGCAACCAGCTCGTTGCCGCCCTCAGCGACGCCGTCCTCGTTGTCGAAGCCCCCGAACGGTCCGGCGCCCTCTCCACCGCCACCCACGCCGCCAACATCAACCGACCCGTCTTCGTCGTCCCAGGAAGCATCACCCAGTTCACATTCAAAGGCTCCCACGCCCTCGTCAGGGACGGGGCAACCCTCGTCGACCACCCGGACCAGGTCTTCGATGAAATGGGCTGGCAGCCCTTCAGCCTCCAGACCCAGACCGCACAGCCCGAGTCCGCCAAGCAAGAGGCCATCATCGCGACCCTCACCGAGACACCCGTCTGCGTCGAAAGGCTCGCCACCGCCACCAACCTCGACCCCGCCGACCTCCTGACAGAACTCACCATGCTCGAACTCCAGGGGCTCGTCGTCAGATCGTCCTCCGGATACTCCCTCAAGCCATGAAAGAACTGGTCGAGGGCCCCGGCCCCCAAGGATGGGGCACATACGAAGTCGAACTCACCGATTCACCAGTCTGGGGCGACCGACGGTCCGGCAACGCCCAAAAAATCCTCGTCCCAGGCTTCTTCGACCGCCATATCCACGGCGCATACGGGGCCGACTTCATGTCCAGCGCCCCCGCAGACCTCGCCCAAATGCTCGACAGACTGGCGGGCGACGGCTACGAGGGCCTCCTCGCCACCACCGTCACCGCCACCCTCGAACAAACCCGGGCCGCCCTCGATACCATCCCCGACCACCCCCTCGTCCTCGGCATCCACCTCGAGGGCCCCTTCATCAGCCCCGAGTTCCCCGGGGCCCAGCCCCCAGAGGCCATCCTCGACCCGCCAGCAGACGACTCCCCCTGGTGGGACGTCCTCCTCCACCCACGGGTCCGACAGGTCACCCTCGCCCCAGAACGCCAAGGGGCACAGCGCATGGTACAAAGGCTCCTCCAGACCGGCCGCATCGCCGTCGCCGCCGGCCACACAAACGCCACCTACGACCAAATCACCGCGATGGGGCCACAGGTCTCCTACGCAACCCACATGTTCAATGCCATGAGCCCCCTCCACCACCGCGAGCCCGGGGCCGTCGGCGCTTTCCTCCTGGGACAGAGCGCCAGCCTGGAACTCATCTACGACCGGCACCACGTCTCCAAACCCGCCGTGGAACTCGCCCTCAAGTGCCGCTACCCAAGCGTCCTCGCCGTCAGCGACTGCACGATGGCCAAGGGCCTCCCACCTGGAACCAACCTCGAAATGTGGGGGCACAAGGTCACCGTCGGTCCGTCCGATGTCCGGCTCGCCTCCAACAACGCCCTCGCTGGCTCCGCGTCCACCCTCCTCGACTGCTTCCGCAACCTCGCGTCAGACTTCGACGCCCAAACCGCTTGCCACCTCTGTTGCACTGCCCCGCGCGCAGGGACCGAGCCCCAAAAATGGCTCCTCTTCGACAACAACCTACAATTACTCACCCAGTTCGGTCGCGGCGGGCCAAAATAGAGCCTGGCCAGTTCCGCCGGCCAATGCCATGTCTCGCCTTCGAGAGTTCAAACAAGCGCTGTTCGGTAAACCGATCGCGACCAAGCACGCACACCACGAGCGGTTACCCGTGCCCATCGGCCTCGCCGTCTTCGCCTCCGATGCCCTCTCGTCAGTGGCCTATGCGACAGAAGAGATCCTCATCGTCCTGGTCGCCACCAGCGTCATGGCCGACTACTACAAGCTCGCACCTGTCACGTTCGCCCTCGCTGCCCTCATGGTCATCGTCGGCTTCAGCTATTTCCAAACGATCGCCGCCTACCCAAAAGGGGGCGGAACCTATCTCGTCTCCACGGAGAACCTCGGCTCTGGCCCCGGCCGCATAGCCGGAGCCTCGCTCCTCATCGACTACGTCCTCACCGTCGCCGTCTCCGTCTCGTCCGGTGCGGCCGCCCTCGTCTCCGTCTGGCCCCAGCTCCAGCCCTACATGGTGCAGATAGGCCTCGTAGCCGTCGGCATCCTCTGCCTCGCCAACCTCAGGGGAGCAAAAGAAAGCGGCGTGGTCTTCGCCGTCCCAACGTACTCCTTCGTCGCTGGCGTCCTCGTCGTCATCGCCGCGACGTTCTTCAACCCGAACGCGGTCGCCGCCCAGCCCAATCTCCCGCCTCCCCAAGAGGGCCACGCGGTCGGACTCTTCCTCATCCTCCGCGCCTTCGCCGCGTCCTGTACCGCCCTCACTGGGACCGAGGCAATCGCCGACGGGGTCCAGGCGTTCAAAGAACCCGCCTACCGGAACGCACAAAAGACCCTCGCCCTCATGATCGGCACCCTCCTGGTCATGTTCATCGGACTCTCCATGTCCGCCATGAAGTTCGGCGTCGTCCCCATGCACTCCGACGAACCCGGCTACCGGACGGTCCTCGCCCAGATCGCCGCCGTCCACTTCGGCACCGGGCCGATGTTCACCTTCATCCTCATCGCCACCGCCCTCATCCTGTTCCTAGCCGCCAACACCGCATTCGCCGACTTCCCCCGCCTGTGCAGTTTCATCGCAAAAGACGGCTTCCTCCCAAGACAGCTCATGTCCCTCGGAGACCGACTCGTCTTCCAAAACGGGATCATCCTCCTCAGCATCGCCGCCGCCGGACTCATCGTCCTCTACCGGGCCAACACCCACAGCCTCATCCCCCTCTACGCCCTCGGAGTCTTCATCTCCTTCACCCTCAGCCAGGCAGGCGTCACCGTCAAGTTCCTCAAAGACAGGGCCATGCGCTCCTACCGGCTCGACCGTGAGACCCAGGCCGGAGAACAGGTCGATCGCGCCGCCGTCGAGTCCGGACGCAGGAAACTTCTCATCAAGGCCATCGTCACAGGCTTCGGATCCATCGTCACCTTTGCCGTCGCCGTCGTCCTCCTCGTGACAAAGTTCGACCACGGAGCCTGGATCATCGCCCTGGCCATCGGGGTCTTCTATGTCATCTTCGCCAAGGTCAAGTCCCACTACAACCATCTCGCAAAAGAACTCTCAGTCACCCCGACCGACAAAATGCCGCCGATGGAGACGACCACCCTCCTCCTCGTCCCAAGGGTCCACAAAGGAATCCTCAAGGCCATCAAGTACGCCCAGCTTTCGTCCCCCGACTGCCGCGCCCTCCACATAACCCTCGACCCAGCCAGCGCAAAAACGACCAAGGCCGCCTGGGAAAAGTTCGGCGCAGACATGCCCCTCGTCATCCTGGAGTCCCCCTACCGGTCCCTCGTCGAACCGGTCATGGAGTACATCGACGCCATGATCGAAAGGAACAAAGACCTCGTCGTCACAGTCATCGTCCCCCAGGCAGTGCCCAGACACTGGTTCCAGGGGCTCCTCCACAACAACGCGGCAAGGGTCTTCACAACTTCGCTCAAAAGCAGAAAGAACATCGTGGTGACAAACGTCCGCTACTTCCTGGATTAACAAAATGATCGTTGAATCGTACGAAGACGTCATCGTCCTCTCCGGGCCCCTCAAGTCCAACCACTGGGAAACCGTCGAGACAGCCATCGAGCTCCTCCTCAAAAGGCACCCGCCAGGAGTCATCGTCGACTGCTCCAATATCACAGAGATCACCGAACAAGGCGCCCAGACATTCCAGCACGCCATCGACTTCGTCCTCCGCCAAGAAGGTGCAAGGATCATCTTCGCCGCCGTCCCCAGCCACGTCGCCGTCACACTCAGGAACGTCAAAGAGGTCCGGTCCCAACTCGCCCTCGCAAACTCCGTCGAAGACGCCAGAAGGTCCCTCGATCTCATGGAGACCGACCCGTCCAGGCGCAAACGTGAGTTCAAACGGGCCGCCGACTCAACGATCCTCGCCGTCGCCCTCCCAGGCTGCTACACCGAAAGCTTCGTCAAGTTCACCGAAGAGTTCCTCAGCACGATGGCCGCCAAGTGCGTCCTCGGCGTCCCCATCGTCGTCCCCCGAGAACTTCCCCTCCAAGCCCCGATGCCAGAACAAGAGATGGCCGCCGTCGCCTTCATGCGCCTGGTCGAAAAGAGGCTCGTCGAAAAAGGCGTCCCCTGCGAGTTCAAACTCGAGCGCACCCGCGACGTCGCCACCCTCGTCGACGAAATGGCCACCAGCGTAAACGCCAGCCACGTCCTCGTCAGCCTCCCAGAAGACCACCGCGAAGACGAAGAGTCGTCAAAGCTCTTCTTCTCGCTCATGGAAAAAATCAACCGGTCGATCGCGTTCGTCCGCGGTGCCGTCGCCTCAGAATAGCGTCGCGCTCGCCATCCGCAACCGGTCCATCACCGCCTCCCACTCCGGACGGTCGGGCGGCGACTCCACCTGGATCGTCCCCTTGCCAGAAACGTCCAGCCTGCGAAGAGCCGAATAGAGCACAGCCCCATAAGCCTTGGGGTCCGCGGGCATCCTCACCTGCGAATCGTTCGCTGGCTCGCCAAACGTCAGTCCCGGAGCGTCCGGCTCAAGCTCGCTCACAAGCCTCAGCCCGGAACGCGGGGCATAGTGCCGTAGGTGCTGCCCAGGAGAGCGTCGCACCCCGCCAGGAGGGATGTGCCCCAGCGGCTGACCGACCAAAGCCTGGATGTCCGCACGGCTCACTGCCCCAGGACGCAAGATCCGCGGACCACCGTCAGAAAGGTCGACGACCGTGCTCTCCAGACCAAGCTCACAAGGCCCGCCGTCCAGCACAAACTCTGCCTCCACCAAAATCTCCGGGTCGATGTCCTCCGCCTTCGTCGGGCTCAGACCCATAAAAACGTTCGCCGAAGGAGCCGCGATCGGACGCTTGGCCAGCTCGATCACCGCCCGCATCACAGGATGGCTCGGCACCCGGACCGCCACAGTGTCCAAACCCGCCGTCGTCACCACCGGAACGCGGTCCAGCTTCGGCAACACCAGCGTCATCGGCCCCGGCCAGAACTGCGCCGCCAGCTTCTCCGCCAGCGGTGGCCACGAGGCCGCCACCGTCCCCAACTGGTCGAACCCACTGATGTGGACGATCAAAGGATTGTCCTGCGGACGTCCCTTCGCCTCGAACACCTTCGCCACCGCCTCCGGGTTCAGCGCGTCACAGCCCAGACCGTAGACCGTCTCCGTCGGCAACACCACAAGGCCACCCTCGCGGATGACCCTCGCCGCGTCCCGGATCGCGTCAACCGTCGGACTTAAGACACTCATGGGCTACCCCCATCATAGCCGCTCGGTCAGCCTCAAGGTTCGTCCACCACTCAAACGAAAGCGCCGCCTGCTCCACCAACATCCCCAGCCCGTCCACAAACCTCAGATCGTACCGGTCCGCCACCTCACGGTCCGCCGACGCCTGCGCCCCATACGTCAGGGCGAACAACAGACACCCCGGGTGGACAGCCTCCCACTCGATCTCCGGAACCTCGCCGCGCAACCCCGCAGACGTCGCATCGACCACGCACACCGACTCTCCCAGACCCCCAGACCCCGCCGAAACCCGCGAGACCGGCACACCCCTGCCCCCGAGTTCTTCAATCAGCCCCCGGCCCGCCGACAAGTCCCTGCTCCACACATCGACACTGTGCCCACAAACCGCCAAGTGCGCCACCAACGCCCTCGCCGACCCCCCAGCCCCCAAAACGGTCACGTGCGAACCAGGAGCGATCCCGCACACCGAAAGCACGCTCGCAAACGCCGGAACGTCCGTGTTCGTGCAAGAACCAGTGTCCAGCGCGACAGTGTTCACCGAGCCCAACAGCCACGCCGGCCCCTCGCTCTCCACCGCCCACTCCAATGCCTCTTCCTTGAGCGGCACCGTCACGTTCAGGCCCCGGTACCCCAGCCCCGCAAGACGCTCCGCCGCCAACGCGAACTCCCCTCCCGGCACCCTCACGGCACGGTACGACATGTCCAGACCGTGCTGCCTGTACAACGCCCCGTGGATCGCCGGGGACAACGAGTGGCTGACAGGATCGCCCACCAGGCCGTACTGTGCCTCAGGCGCCTCTCGCCACTCCCAAAACTCCGTCATCTCTTCCTAAACGTCCAAAGCCTCTGACCGTTGAAGTTCCACACAAACCCCGCCACCGTCCCGATCGCCGAACCTGCCGCCCAGTCCAAAAGCGGCGAGGAGTCCGCCAGGCGGTTCACCAACGTCCCCACCGCAACCGAGATCAACATCCCGATCAAAGCCACGACATAAAACTGGCCGACCTGCTTCACCGTGATCTTCTCGTCACCCGCCTTGAACGTGTACCTCCGGTTCAACAGGTACGAGACCAGAATCGCCAGGACGACCGGAACCACCTTGAGCGGCGCATACGCCGCGTCCTGCAAATGCCCCGCGTCCTTCGGCCAACCCAGGTGCAAAAGGTCGATCACAGACCGGCCCACCACGTCCCGAAGCAGCTCCTCACCGACCTTCGCCCGGAACATCAACAGCCCGTGCAGACCGATATCCACCACCGTCGCCGTGCCGCCGACGATCCCAAACTTGAGCAGCTGCTGCACAACCTCGTGCCGAAAAAACCCCGGACGCGTCTCAGCGTCCGCGCCGTCAGCCTGGAAGTACCGATAAAGCAGGTGCCCGATCATCCGCTCGATGCTCCGGCTCACCACCCTCGTCCCGATGAACTCTCGCCGGTGGATAGGCTTGATCCAAACCGCGTCGATCCCGGTACGGTTCGCCCCCCAAATGTCTGTCAACAACTGGTCGCCCAGCATCACAGATTCAGCCACCGTCGCGCCGTACTTCTCCAGCGCCAGCTTGTACATCCTCGTGCTTGGCTTGAACTTGTCCCGGATGAACTCGATCCCAAGCAACCCGCAGATCCGCTGCAACCGCTCAGGGTGCCGAGTGTTGCTCAGCACGCACAGCCGAAAACCCATCCCCTTCGCGTTCTCCACCCAAGCCTTCGCCTGCTCCGGGATCTCCTCGCTCCGCCACGGCAACAACGTGTTGTCCACGTCCAGCAAGATCAACGTCTTCCCCGCCGACTTCAACTCGTCAAGGTCGACCTCCTCCAGCGAGTGCAAAGCCTCGACCGGAGAAAACTGGCGCAGCGCCGCTGGCTGCTGCTCCTTCTCAAACGTCCCAGAACGGAAGTTCCTCAGGACCCCGCCTCCGATTCCCTAAACTCGCCCCGAGCCTTCCTGATCGCCGCCAAATGCTCCTGGTACGTCGCCGAAAAATAGTGCGACCGCGTCGGCCTCGCCACATAGTACAAAAAGTCGTGGGTGTCGGGCTTCAACGCTGCCTCGATGCTCTTGACCGAGGGCGAACAGATCGGCCCCGGCGGAAGCCCACCGTGCAGGTACGTGTTGTAAGGCGAATCCACCTGCCGGACCTCCCCAGGCTTCAACTGCCGCCACTCCTGCATCCCATAAAGCACCGTCGCGTCGATCTCCAGCCTCTGGCCCCGTTTGATCCTGTTCTCGATCACCCCAGCGACCTTCGGCCGCTCTACGTCCAGCGCAGCCTCGGCCTCGACCATCGAACCCACCACCAGAGCCCTCGCCAGACCCTCCTCGCCCACCGTCTCCACGACCTTCGACTCAAACGCCGCAAGCTGCCGCCTCACAACCCCCTCCGCCCCCAGCATCGGCGGAAGATCGTACGTGTCCGGGTACAGATAACCCTCCAGCGACCCGCTCGGAAGTGCGAACCCGACCGCGCCCTCAAACTTCTCCGGGTCGTGGCACGCGTCGATGTACTCCTGCGCCGAGCAGACCCCCTTCTCCTCCAGCCGCTTGGCCACCCGAGCGATCCACCACCCCTCAGGAATCCGCACCATCTGCCGCAACGGGGTCTTCATCGAAGCCACCACCTGGTCCGAAGTCATCCCAGCCCGAAACTCGTACGTCCCCGTCTGCGGGGCCACCGCTCGACGCTCCAACTTCGCCAAGAACACGAACAGTGAGGCGTTCCGGATCACCCCCTTCTCCTCAAGTCGCCCCGCCGCCTCGTCCAACGTGACGCCCTCAAACCGCAAAAGGAAAGGCTCACCTGGCTCCGTCGGCTTGGTCTGGCTGTTGAGCCAGTTCATCCCGCCGAGCGCGAGCGCAGAGCCGGCCACCGCCCCCACCAAAAACTTAGCCGCCTTTGTCACAAGCCCCAGTACCTCTCCAAGATCCTCGCCGCCGCCTCGCTGTCGATCAGCCTCTTCCTCTCGCTCGACTTCAAACCGGCCTCAAAAAGTGCCTCGTCAGCCTCCCGACTCGTCATCGTCTCGTCCACGTACTCGACCATCAACCCACGCTCGACCAACAATGTTCCAAACCGCCGCACGACACCAGCCATTTTGGACTCTTCACCGTCCACGAGGGGCAGACCCAGAACACAAACCTTCGCCCCGTGCTCCACTGCCGCTCTCGCCACCTGGTCGGCGTCCTTGGCCAGGGTCCCGACCGCCTGCAGTGCCTTCAAAGGTGTCGCCACCCCGACCTCGCCCTCACCGACAGCAAGCCCGATCCTCACCTTGCCCAGATCGATCCCAAGAGCCCGTCCCATCAGAAAAACGACAAAACCTCGCCGTGGACAAGACCGTTCGATGAAACCACCTCGTAATCGCCGCCAGACCGCGGCAAAAGCGCGTCCTCTCCGTCAAACCGGCTCACCCTCCCCCCGGCCTCCAGGATGATCGGCACGATCGGCGACACGTCCCAACGCGCCACCGAAAAGTCCAGCATCGCCTCCACCCTGCCGGTCGCCACAAGCATGTGGCCGTAGGCGTCGCTCCAAGTCCTCGTCGCCATCGCCGAACCAGCGATGCCCAAAACCCCCGCCGTCCGACCCTCGCGCTCCATCCCAGCATGGCCCGAGCAACAAACGACCGAACCAGAAACCCCAGCTTTCCCGCTCACACTGCACCGCCGACCGTTCCAGTGGCAACCCCCGCCCCGCACCGCACAAACCATCTCGTCTAGCGCCGGAGCGTAAGCGACCCCCAAGACAGGCACCCCGTGGGACTCGTAAGAAAGCAGCGTCGCGTAAAACGGCACCCCGCTCACAAACGACTTCGTCCCGTCGATCGGGTCGATCACCCACCGCGAGTCGCCTGGGCCAGAACCACCCATCTCCTCCCCCAAGATCCCCTCACCAGGGAACCACCTGGAAAGGTCGTGCCGGATCGAGGCCTCCGCCTCCCGGTCGGCGACTGTCACCGGAGACTCGTCAGCCTTGGTCTCCACCGCGACCCCCGTGTTAAACCAGGCCAGAGTCTTCCGACCCGCCCGGTACACCATATCGACCGCAGCCTCCAAACGGCCCGAGTCTGTCACTTGCCCGAGTAATAGCCCCGCACAAACCCAAGGCAAGAGGCGACGTCAGAAAGGTTGTCCTCCCACTTGTGCTCGTACTCCACAGAAGCCGGGCCGTAAAAACCGATCGACCGGTAAGACGAAAGGATCTGCCCGATCTCGCTCACCCCAGTCCCGAACGGCACGTCGTGCGCCCCCGGGTCGAACTCGGTCAAATCTTTCAAATGGCTCGAAACAACCCGGCCCTTGAGCGTCCGGATCGCATCGACAGGCTTGATCCCGGACCGCACCCAATGGCCCGTGTCTGCGCAAGCACCGATCCTCTTGTCCCGCTTGGCGACCAAAGAGTAAACGTAAGCCGGGTCCCAAACCTTGTAGTTCGGATCGTTCACCCGCCTCGGATGGTTGTGGAAACCCACCTTCACGTCAAACTCCCGCACCATCTTCTCGATCGTGTCGATCGAACCGGTCGATTCCGTGTTGACAACCAGGATCCCCATCGACCGCACCCACTCGAAAAGACGTCTCGCCCCCGCCTCATCGGAAGGCACGTCCGTCACCCCAAAAGCCACCGGAACAACCCCCTTCGACTTGCAGTGCGCCAGCAAAGCCGTCGTCGCCGCCTCGCCCATCTGCGGCCCGACACCGGCCTCAGACCCCGCCTGCATCTTCTGCCCAGGATAAAACTCGATGAAGCGGCCACCAGCCTGGGCCACCTTGTCGACTGCTTCAAAGGCAGTGAAGCGGTTGAACGTCCACGCCTGGACGCTCGAAACAAACTCGTCCTTCGCCATGCTTGGTGCCCCTCCAAAACCCAGCAGGGCCGAAGCGGCCACCAGAGTCGTGATCGGCATACGGACATTCTAACCTCTCCGCAACGCCCCAAACGACGTTCTTGGCACCCGCGCAAAGTAACATCGCCCAATGAAACGCAGGGACTTCCTCAAAGCAGGGCTCGCCGCCGGTGCCGCCGCCCTCGCACCAACCCTCCCAGCCCTGCCCGGACAAGAGACCCCCGCACCGGTCCCGACAGGAGATCTCGATGAACTCGGGGTCCAGCACCTCCAACGCCTCATGCAGACCGGCGCCGAGACCTCCGCCTCCATCTGCAACAAGTACCTCGAAAGGATCCAGGCCGTCGACAAGTCCGGTCCCACCGTCAACTCGGTCATCGAACTGTCCCAACGCTGCCATGAAGAAGCCGAACGCCTCGATGCCATGCGCGCGGCTGGCAACGTCCTCGGCCCCCTCCACGGCATCCCGGTCCTGCTCAAGGACAACATCGAGACCGCGGACGGCATGCGATGCACCGCCGGGTCCCTCGCCATCCAGGACAACGTCCCAAAAACCGACGCCTTCCTCGTCCAGCGGCTCCGTGCCGCCGGAGCCGTCGTCCTCGGCAAGACAAACCTCAGCGAATGGGCCAACTTCCGCAGCACAAAATCAACCAGCGGGTGGAGCAGCCGCGGTGGACAGACAAAAAACCCCTACATCCTCGACCGTAACCCCTGCGGAAGCAGCTCCGGCAGCGGGGCCGCGGCAGCAGCGTCCCTCGCAACCCTCACCGTCGGT
>CAZGER010000014.1:0-13229 GCA_964524565.1 uncultured Chthonomonas sp.
GACTTGCTCGCGACAATAAAGACCGTCCGGTCATAATCCGTCTCGCGGTCGATCCTCGCCACGTCGCCCGGGTTCGTCGAGTCGCACACCACCAGCTCCAGACCCCGATACGCCGCGACCGACTGCCACACCAGGCTGCTCAGGCTCGAACCGCCCATCCCCAAGACCACGGCCCGCTCCGTCCCATCGCCGACCACCGAGTCCCGACATTCGCTCAAGCTCGACAGCTGCCCACGGCTCCGCTCGACAGAATCGACCCATCCCAAGAACTTCCCGACTTCGGACCGCACCGAAGGGTCGTCAGAAAAGTACGCCGCGTCCTTGGCCCGAATCCGACGGAAGGTGTCCGCTGCGTCCATCAAACGTAAATCGTCTCGCGCTTGGTGTCGATCGCCCCCAAAAGCTTCTCAAACGGCTGCACGAACTTATCGATCGCCTCGGTCTCCAGCCTAAGCGCCACGTCCTCGATCTCGATCCCCAGCAGCCGTAGCTGGTCGATCACGATCTCCCCTTGGAACGCCGCCCCGTCCATCGCGTCCGCCGGGTTCCCGGCCTCTCGGTAGGCATCGATCGTCGCAAGCGGAAGCGTGTTCACCGTGTCCCGCGCCACCAGGGCCTCGACGTACTTCACCGGGCTGTAAGCCGGGTCCTTGGCGCTCGTGCTCGCCCACAAGACCCTTTGCGGCCACGCCCCTGCTTCCCTCAGCCCAGCGAACCTGTCCCCGCCAAAAATCTCCTCGTAAGCCGCGTATGCCATCCGGCAGTTGGCCACCGCGACCTCGCCGACAAGGTCTTTCGCCGCCCCCTCGCCCATGGCCGCAAGCATCGGATCGACCATCGAGTCCACCCGGCTCACAAAAAAGCTCGCGACCGAAGCCACCGGCCGCGGATCCCCACCGCCGGCCACCAGCCGACCCACCCGCGGCAATCCGCGCCTCCAGCCCCTCGATGTACGCCAAGGCGACCTCTCTGTACCGCGCCACGCTAAAAAGCAGCGTCACGTTCACGTTGATCCCCTCCGAAACAAGCTGCCGGATCGCCGGCACGCCCGCAGCCGTCGCCGGGACCTTGATCATCACGTTCGGTCTGCCAACAAGAGCCCACAGTCTGCGGGCATCGGCCAAGGTCCCCTCCGTGTCGTGCGCCAAAAGCGGAGAAACCTCTAGGCTCACGTACCCGTCAATCCCGCCCGACTCTTCATAAACGCCCGTGAACAGGTCCGCCGCCTCCTGCACGTCCGTCACCGAGAGCACGTCGTAGATCTCCGCCGCCGACAGCCCCTCCCCGGTCAGTGAGACAATGTCTGGGTCATAGTCGTTGCTTCTAGCGATCGCCGCCTCAAAGATCGCCGGGTTGCTCGTGACACCCTTGATCCCGTCGTCGCGGATCAGGCTTGCAAGGCGGCCGTCCCGCGTGAAACTCCGCTGGATAAAGTCGAGCCAGGGCGACTGGCGAAACTCCGAAAGCTTGACGAGCGGATTCATGGCCTTGGTTCCATTCTAGCGGCACACGCGGGTTGCCCACCCGCAAAAATGCCCCCGGCCACAGACCGGGGGCACAGGTGAGGCAAAGACCCTAAGACTTCTCGCTCGATTTCACTGTCACGGTCTGGCCGTCGATCGTGAAAGTCAAGCTCACTGCCGCCGGACTGTCCTTGAGCCCAAGCATCTCCCTCTGCTCTTCGCTCAGGTCGGAAATCAGCAGGTAACCCCTCTCAGCCTGAAGGTTCTTCTGCTTCGCCGTCAGCGAGTCCACAAACGCCTTGATCCCGGCGGTCCGGAACATCAGCTTGCCCGGCTTCGGACCGTCCACACCCTCCAGCTTCTCGCCGATCCGCACCTTCAAAGCGCCATCCTTAAGGCCCTTCAGGTGCTGTTCCAGCTCTTTCTTCTGGGCCTCGGTCAGCGCTTTGCCCTTGAGGTGCAGGCCACCCTCCTTCAGTTGCTTCAGGTGCTGTTCCAGTTCTTTCTTCTGAGCCTCGGTCAGTGCCTCGCCCTTGAGTTGTAGGCCACCCTCCTTCAGCTGCTTCAGGTGCTCCTGGACCTCCTTTTCGGTCAGGGCCTTGAGCTTCCCGGACTTGAACGCCTCTTCCATGGCCTTGTGAGCCTCGGCCATCGCCTTGTCGATCTCCGCCCTCTGTTCCTTCGTCAGCTCCTTGTCGCCGAACCAGAACATTCCGTCTTTGCCCTTCATCTCCGGAATGTGGAACTCCCGGAACATCGACCCGTCCGGAAGGTTCTTCATCTCGAACAGCGCCTCGCCCGGCAAAAAGGCAAAACCGTCGCTAAGGACAAAGATCTCACCCTTCTTGGTCAGCCGCAGACCCAGCGCCGCCGCGATAGCCTCGATCGCATCAGACTCCTTCGCCCCCTTGAGCTGAACGTCGAACCGACGGTCCCCCGGAAGGTTCGTCGTCTCGATCACAAACTTGTAGCCTTGCTTCTTCATCCACTCGATCAGCTGGGCGGCCGTCATCCCGTCGACGCTCAACGGCGCGCTAGGGGCGATCGCTTCGCCTGAGACGAGCGTCACCCCGGTCGCGACGACCGGCTTGTCCGACCCAGAATGGGGACCCTCGACAAGGTTGTTCAGCGTGTTCAGACGCTGGCCAGCCAAGGCCGCGCCACCGGCGCAAACGACGGAAATTGCGAGTGCGGTTAACAATCTGTTGTTCATGACCAACGACTCCGTGTGGAACAAAAGACCATACGGCCCCGCAACACTGCCGGGTTCCACGTTTTTCCCCGTCCTAGAATCCCCAGCCGCCGAAAGGTACCATCCGTCCCTGTGCCGGTCTTCCTGCACCGCTAGGTGCCCGCACGACCATAGGGAGCCAATCAAAATGGGTAGAAAGTACGAAGCGTTTTACATCGTTCCTGGAAGCTTTTCCGACGAAGAGGTCACCAAAGTGGCCGACCACTTCAAAGAGGTCGTCGAAAAGAACGGGGGCACCGTCGAGTCCGCCGCAAAGTGGGACAAGCGCAAGCTCGCCTACGAGATCAAGGGCCACAAGGACGGTAACTACGTCCTCATGACCTTTGAGTGCGAGGCACAGGTCCCCAACGAGCTCAACCGACTCATGAGGATCAACGACAATGTCGTCCGACACCGCATCGACAAGATCGAAGCCTGAGTAATCTAGAACTATGTCGGTCAACCACGTGGTCCTCATCGGACGTCTCACACGCGACCCGGAAGTGAGGACAACCACTTCTGGCAAGACGGTCGCAGATTTCTCACTCGCCGTCACAAAAAGGTTCAAACCCCAAGACGGCTCCCCTGACGCCGACTTCTTCAAGATCGTCGCCTGGGGACAGACCGCCGACTTTGTCCAAAACTATCTGGGCAAGGGAAGGCTCGTCGCCGTCACCGGCAGGCTCCAGTCCCGCAAGTACACCACGCAGGACGGCAGCAACAGGGAAGTCGTCGAGATCGTCGCCGACAACGTCCAGGGCCTCGATAGGCCCCGCGACGACCAAGGCGGAGGAGGCGGAGGAGGGGCAGGGACCTACACACCGGCCCAAGAACCCGTCCAAGACCTCGACGAGTACGACCCCTTCAGCGACGAATAACCCCTCGTGGACCTCGGGAACCGTCAAGTCCTCGCCAGCCACGATCCACAAGGGATGCTGGCCCTCACCGAAGGCTTCGTGGACCAGGCCAAGACGGCCGTGTCCATCGCCCAGGCTGTAGCGGTCTCGCCCGCCACCGGGACCACCTCCGTCGTCATGACCGGGCTCGGGGGCAGCGCGGCAGGCGGAGACCTCGCCGCCGCCCTCTACCGCGCCCAGGGCAAAGTCCCCTTCACCGTCAACCGCGACTACACGCTCCCGTCCCACGTCGGCCCACAGACCCTCGTCTTCGCCTGCTCCTACTCAGGCAACACAGAAGAGACCCTGTCCGCCTACCACCAGGCCGTCCAAAAGGGCGCCAGGGTCATCGCCGTCACAAGCGGAGGGCGACTGGCAGACCTCGCCACTGACAACGGGCACCAGGTGGTCCGCGTCCCAGGCGGACAACCGCCCCGGACCGCGATGGGCTTCATGGGCATCCCCCTCGTGGTCGCCAGCGAAAAGCTAGGACTCGTCCCCCCACAAGACTACGAAGGTCTCCTGGCTGCCCTCGCACAGACCCAAAAGACCTGCCGCCCCGAGACAGACGAGCCGCAAAACCCCGCAAAACAGGCAGCCCGCTTCCTCCACGGCTCCCTGGGCGTCCTCTACGGCACCGGCACCTGGCAGTACGAGATCGCCCAGCGCTGGCGCGGCCAACTCAACGAGAACTCAAAGGTCGTCGCCTCCACCCACTTCTTCCCCGAGCTCTGCCACAACGAGATCCTCGGCTGGGAAGGCAGCGGAGACCAAAGCGCAGACTCCTGGCGGATCCTCCTCCTCCGTGGTGGCGACGAGTCACCCAGGATGAACGACCGCATCCGCCTCACGATGGAAACCATCGCCCGGCACGCCTCTGTCATGGAAGTGACCGCTCCCGGCGGCTCGCTCCTCGCCAAAATGTGGAGCCTTGCGCACATCGGCGACTGGGTCTCGATCTACCTCGCCGCCCTCCGGTCCTGCGACCCCGGCGCCATGGCCGCGATCGACAACCTCAAAGATAGCCTCGCCGCCCTGCCTACGGACTAAGCCGGACGAGCCCGCCCGAAAGCGCCCCGCCCGACCATTCGTAAACCCCGGCGTACTTCCCGTGGGAGCCCCCCTGGCAGACCCAAGTCCTGCCCACCCTCTCCGGAGTCTCCACGACCGTGTGGCTGTGCCCGCCCAGCACGATGTCGATCTCCCCACAAGCCTCCGCGAGTTCGCGGTCCCGCCTGTGACCGATGTGGGTCAGGGCGATCAAGACATCGACGCTCCTCCGCAAAGACCTCGCCTCCGCGATCGCCGCCTCGACAGGGTCGGACCACAGATAGTTGCTCGCCGGGCTCGTGGCCATCCGCTTGGTCACCATCGCCACCATCGTTCCAAGGACACCCACCTTCACCCCGCCCACCTCGAGTGTCATCGAAGGCGGCAAAACCGACCGGCCCCGCTTATCGGCCAGGTTGCAGCACAAAACTTGGTGCGTCCGACCCGCGAGCTTGGCTTTGAACCCAGCCTCCAACGGATGGCTCTCCCGGTTTCCAGGGACAGAAGCCGTGCAGTCAAGCCGCGCAAGGAGCGGCCAAACAGGCTCTGGCTTGAACGGGATCGAGAGGTTCCCAGACTTCACACAGTCCCCAGAGTCAAAGTAAACATCGACCCCTGCCCTCAGCCCGGCCAGACGCTCAAAGACCTCGCCTTTCAACGATCCGTGAAAGTCGTTTGTATGGAGAATCCTCACGCCGCCCTCGGCCAGGGCCTTACTTAAAGGCGTTGTGCGCCACGACGTCCATCACGATCATCACGAACATGAACGCCCCGCCAAGCCCGATCGTCAGCCGGGACACTTGGTCGTCGAAAGATGCCTTGCCCCGGAACGTCGTCCGGACAGAACCGGCCCCGCCAGACATCGCGTCGCCCTTGCCCGTCAAAAAGACCAACCCGGTGAACAGGATGGCGACAAAGACCGACACGCCCAGCAGGACGTTGTACAAAACTGTTAAGCCGGAGGAGGTCGGCACAGCGCTACAATACCCTCCAGTCAAGCGGGACCCGCAGGGCTTCGAACAACAGTCCGGCCACCGTCGCCGCCAGCATCGATCCAGCCATCACGTGGAACAGGCCGCTGTTCCACAAACGCATCCAGACCGGAACCGACACGTGCCGACCCGACTGGTAGTTCGCCAGCAGGTCCTTCCCCGACCGGATCCCTGCCTCGATCTCGCTCCTCCCCGCTGGCCTGGTCGTGAACCACGTCTGCACGAAAGCCCCCAACGGCCGAAAAGAGAACAGCGTCGCCAACATCGCCACAAGCAGCCTCAGCTCCTGGTCCGCGACCCAAGGCGTCGAGAACAGCCCCAAAAACACCATTGAGGCCACCGCCAGGTTCGTCCCGCACCTCGGGTGGACGCGCGGCATCCGCGAGACCGCCTCCACCGCCAGCGGCTCGTTCTGCTCCACAGCGTGGACGACCATGTGTTCCGCCGCATGGAACTTCGAGATCCGCTGCGACCGCAACAGCACAAAGAACATCAGCAACCCAAGACCGTGGATCGCCGCCTCAGCCAGCGGGTGCGCCAATAACGAACGCGGCACCATGTGGGCGACCGCCAAGGCGATCTCTGCCCCCACCAAAAACGTCGCCAACAGAAGCCCCCCGGCAGCGACCAGCGCCCACTTGCTGACCCCGCCAGAGACCGCCCCCGTGCTCAGGTACACCCCGAACGGCGTCGCCATGCCGCCCAGCATCTTAGGGCGAGAGTCCCTGTCCGTCTCCCCGATCAACCGGCTCGGGGTCAAAACCCCGATCACCCGCCCCGCCGCGTCCACCACCGGCAACGCAGGCAGACCCGATTCGTCGAAAGCCCGCAGGCACTCGGACCAAGAAGCGGACCCCGATAGCCCCTGGGCCGGGACCATGATCTCAGAGACCGCCGTCTCCGACTTGCCCCCCTCTGCCAAAAATTTGGTGATCGCAGCCTCCGTCACCAGCCCGACCACGATCCCGTCCCGGCACACTGGCAGACCTGCCACCCCGTAGTCGATCAGGCTGACCGCCGCCGACCCGACAGAGTTCTCGACCGAAACCGGCTCCGCACCGGCACAGAGCGCACCGGCGGTCAGGCGCTGCATGTCACCGCCCGGATCGAACGGCCCTGTCATTCGCCGCCTGATTCAGCCCTGGATTTGATCGCGCCCAAAACCCCTTCCATGTTCTTGACGACCAGCCCGTAGATCACTCTGCCCACAAGCGGCCCAAGCCCGGGAACGACGTACTCGTAGTGCAGCTGGGAATCGAACCGCGTCCCGCCCGCCTCTTCGGTAAAGGTCCAAGTGCCGCTCATTTCGTCGTAGTCTCCCTTCACCTGCTTAAAGCCGCAGGTGTGACGGGAATCGTCCCACAGGTCTTCCTGCCGCCAGCGGATCTTCATGCCGAAAGTCGGCACCCGCCCCACCCACTCAGAGACCACCCTCCCGCCCTCGCGCTCAATGACCTCCACCGACTCGACGTCCTCCATAAACTCAGGGAACGACTCACCGTTCTTCGCAATGGCGTAGACTCTCTCTATCGGCGCGTCGATCAAAACGGAGGTGTCGATGTTTGGCATGTCGGGCCTGCTCCAACAAAGGTCGGAGCGCACGAGTGTACCAAGACCCACATAACACCATGGCCCACGTTGCAGGACGCACGGACACGATGCAGGCACTCGTTCTTGTCGAACCACGCAGGATCGAGGTCCAGACCGTCCCCGTCCCAGAACCTGCCGCCGGAGAGGTCCTCATCAAGGTTCGCGCCGCCCCCACCTGCGGCACCGACCTCAAGGCCTATCTCCGCGGACACCCCCAGATCCCCATGCCCGGCCAGTTCGGCCACGAGTACTCCGGGACGGTCGTCGCCGTCGGGCCAGGTGCGCCCTTCGCCGTCGGAGACGACGTGATGGGCGTCCACAGCGCCCCCTGCCAGACCTGCCAATGGTGCCTGCGCGACCAAGAAAACCTGTGCGAGTCCATCATGGCCACCAAGGTCCTCGGCTCCTACGCCGAATACCTCCTCGTCCCAGACAGGATCGCCCGCCTCAACATGTTCCACAAGCCCGACTCTCTCTCCTTCGAGGTCGCCGCCCTCCTGGAACCCCTCGCCTGCGTCGCCCAGGCCGTCGAAAGGCTCCAGCCCAGCCCCGAAAGGTCCGTCCTCGTCATCGGGCCAGGATCGATCGGACTCATGTTCAGCGCCGTCCTCAAACACTTGGGCGTCAAAGACGTCACCCTCGCCGGACGCAACCCAGAACGGCTCAAGGTCGGCCGCCAACTGGGAGCGGACACCGTGACCTACGGATCCGGCACCCGCCAGTACGACACGGTCATCGAGTGCACCGGCAAGCTGGAAGTCTGGGAGGCCGTGCCCGCCCTCGTCCAAAGGGGAGGCACAGCCCTTCTCTTCGGCGGCTGCCCGACCGGCGCCTCCGTCACCTGGGACACCCGCAAGATCCACTACGACGACCTCACAATCATCAGCCCCTTCCACTTCGGCACCCGCGCCGTCCGCACTGCCAGGACATGGCTCACCTCACAAGGCTTCGACCTCTCCGCCCTCTTCAGCGGAACGAGGTCGCTCCAAGAGGCCGACACCGTCTTCCAAGACCTTGAGTCCGGACGCGGGATCAAGTACGTTTTCAACCCATGAAGCTCGCCCGGTACATCGGCCAGGGCCAGATCGAGGTCCGCGACGAGCCCAAACCCTCGTGCCCGACCGGTGGCCTCCTCGTCAAGACAGAAGCATGCGGCCTTTGCTCCGGCGAGCTCATGGACTGGTACATGGACCGCAAGGTCCCCCACGTCCTCGGCCACGAGGTCTGCGGCAAGGTTGTCGAGTCCCAAAACGACGCTTTCCCAGTCGGAAGCCGCGTCTTCCCCCACCACCACGCCCCCTGCATGGAGTGCGAAGCCTGCTACCGGGGAGCCCACGTCCACTGCCCAACCTGGAAGGCAACGCGCCTCGACCCAGGAGGAATGGCCGAGTTTTTCGCCGTGTCAGCCCAAAACCTCACCGACACCCATGTCGTCGACCACCTCCGGTCACTCGATGCCGCCCTCATCGAACCCCTCGCCTGCGTCATGAAGTCCCTCAAGGCCGCCGACTACAAGCCCGGCGCCCCCGCCCTCGTGGTCGGACTCGGCGCAATGGGCCTCCTCCACGCTCTCAACATGCCCGGCTGCTCCGCCACCGACCTACAAAGGTCCAGGATGGACTGGGCGTCGGGGCTCGGTGTGAACACCGTCTCCCCAGAAAACGCTGGCCGGGCCGAGACCGTTATTGTCTGCCCCGGATCGCCCGCAGCCCTGGCTCTCGCCCTCGATGTCGTCCTCCCCGGCGGCACCGTCTGCCTCTTCGCCCCGATGCCCCCAGGAACCCACCAGATCGACATGGAAAGGCTCTATTTCCAAGACCTCCGCATCGTCAACTCCTATTCCTGCGGCCCGAACGACACAGCCGCCGCCATCAAAGCCCTCGAAGATGGCAAAGTCCGCGCCGAACAGGTCGTCTCCGACTTCGTCACGCTCGAAAACCTCCCAGCGGCGTACTCCAACATGAAGCAGGGGAACATACTAAAGGCGATGGTGACGTTCGAATGATCCTCCGCTCCGAAAACGGCACCTACCCCGAGACCACCCTCGAGCACTACAAAGACACACCAGGCTCCTGGATGTCCATCACCAGAAGGACACTTTTCAAGACCGAAGACTCATCCTTCCAGGGCCGGTACTTCGAGATCGCACCCGGCGGCTACTCGTCCCACGAAAAACACGCCCACGAACACTTTGTCGTCGTCGCAAGGGGGACAGGCGAGGTCCTCCTGGGCGACACCTGGGAGCCAGTCACCCAGGGAGACGTCGTCCACGTCACACCCTGGACGCCTCACCAGTTCAAAAACACCGGCCAAGGACCCTTCGCTTTCTTCTGCACCGTCGACAAACTCCGGGACCGCCCGGTCCTTTTGGGCAACGAAACCGACCCAGGAGCGTCTGACTAAGTGACAATGGTCCTGAGCATCAAGCTTGCGCTCCTGTTGGGGGTTTCAACAAGTCCTGCCGGCTTCCTGCAGGACTCGGCGCAGACCGTCCAGTCCACCGTCAAAACCGACGACCAGACCCGCCAAGAACTCACCGACGAGCAAAAGAAGGCCGCAAAAGAGGCCGCCCAGCGAGAAAAAGACTGGAAGAACGATGTCGACGAGGGCGCCAAAATCGCCGCCGACGTCGAAAAAGAACTCAAGCTCAGCAAAGACGAGGACGCCCAGGCACGCCTCACCGCAATCGGGGCAGAAATCTCTGAGATCGCTAACAAGGCCCCCGTCAGCATCCTCTGGGGCGATAGGCGCGGGTTCAACTTTGAATACACCTTCAAGCTCGTCGAAGGCGACGATGTCAACGCCTTCTCACTCCCTGGCGGACGCATCTACTTCTACGAAGGGCTCCTCAAGTTCTGCGAGTCGGACGACGAACTGGCCGGGGTCGTCGGCCACGAGATCTCACACGCCGCCTTTCGCCACCTCGCCACCCTCAGAAAAGAGCAGTCCAAGTTCGACATCATCAATATCCCCATCCTCATTGCTGCCGCCCTAAGCCGTAGCTCCGATGCGATGGCCGCCGCGATGGCCACCCAGCTGGCCACCCAGGGTTTCGTGAGCGGGTGGAGCGTCCAGGCAGAGACCGCTGCCGACTTCGGGTCCATCCAGTTCCTCTCCCAAAGCCGGTACAACCCCGTCGGCATCCTCACCTTCATGGAGCGACTCGCCTATCGCGACCGCTTCGCGCCCAAGATCGACTGGGGCATTTACCAAACGCACCCACCCACCACAGAACGCGTCCGGTTCATGTCCAAGGTCCTCAACGAGGCCGGCATCCCCATCCGCCGAAGCTCCGTGACAACCAGCTTCAGCGCCGCCTCAAAGCCCGTCGAGGGCACGTTCGAGCTCTATTTTGGCGGCGAAAAGATCCACGTCTTCAAAGGCGCCCAGGCCAAGGACAGGGCCGCCCAGGCCGTCCTCTCCGTCAACCGGTTCTTTGATTCCGTCCCCCAGATGTACCAGTTCTCAGCCTCCGGTAACGAGCTCCTAGGCAACGGACGCGTCCTCTTCGCCATCGACCCAATCGACATCCCCAGCGGCGTCGAACGGGCCGTCGCCCTCGAACGCGCAGCAAAAGCCCTCAGGACAGCGATCTTCGACCTCAACTACCGCTTGGGCGTCGGACGCTGACCAGCCATCCGCACCGCCAGACGCTCAGCCGCCTCGAACACCCTGTCCGCCGTCCCCGGCCCGTGGAACGATAGCGTCGCCTCGTACCCGCCCCGCAGATAGTCCTCCGGCTCCAACACGTAGCCGATCCACCCGTTACAGTGGCTCACCACCAGGCAGGTCAGCCCCCGTCTCGAAAACGCACCCTCCAGACGCTTGCCCAGGGCCCCGGTCGGTTCTCCCGGAACCCCCAAGACCACAAAGTCCCCGACCCGCACCGCAGTCAGCTTGGCCGTCCGTGGAGCGAACTTCGTGACCACGAGCGCCGCCATCGCCTCGGTCGTCTTGTTCTCTTTGGCAAAGTCCTTGTGTGCCGCGACCTTCCCCAGCAAGACAGGCTCGCTCCCCCACTCGAGCTCGCCCTCCAGCCTGCGCGGGGCCGCCGACTCCACCGACCGCCAAAACGCCTCCGCGATCCTGGAGCACCGTGCGTCCGGCTCGCCCCCGTCCATCGCAGGGGAAACGTCTCCGATCGCCCCAGGCAGCACGATCGCCCCGCCACCGGCCCGCGAGACCGCCCCCGGCCAGTCGCCGCTCGTGAGCATCCAACCAGACTCGTGGACAGTCCCGTGCGCAGCGTAGGCCGCGATCCTCCCCCTCGGCCCAAAATCCACTGCCCACGACGTCTTGTCCGGCTGCCCACCGTCCCTCCGCGCCCGGTTCGCGTCCAAAAACCCTCTGCGAAGCGAAGGCTCTGCGACCCTCCACTCCGAGTTCACCGCGATGTCCACGATCCCAGCGATCTGCCCCGCGTACCAGTCCAGCCACCGACGGCTGAAAACCGCGATCCCCGGGATCCGGAACGTCATCAGATCGTTGAGCATCTGCGTGTCGGGGGCGCAGTGCGTGTGGGTAGCCACCAGCATCAGACGCACCCCGCTCGGAAGCCGCCTGGCCACCTCCCGCCGCAACGACTCAGGCACCGTCAGACCCTCAAAACCCACGATCGCGACCGTCGTCCCCCCCTGCCGCAACACCAGACACCTGGCATAAAGGTCCTCGCCCCCGTCCAGCATCGTCGCCGAACCCCGCGCCGTGTAACCGCCCAGCGGCAACGACACCCCAGGGCGGAGCGCCCGCTCAGCCGAGGCAAACATGATCGGGGCGCCCGTCAACACCCCCGCCGCAAGCGTCGCTAGCACACCGACAGGATACACAAGCCTGGTGAGCGATCCTCCGCTCTGCTACAATCCCGATCAATGAGCTTCTCCGTTCGGCTGGCTGCTGATGCCTTCGAGGTCGAGCCGGGAGCGTCGGTCGTCGTCGCCGTAGAGGTCGTCAACGACTCCGAAGAACGCGACCAATTCGAGCTCTCCGTGGAGGGACTAGACATCGAGTGGGTCGCCATACCGGTCCCCACCTTCTGGGTCGAACCCCACGAGACCCACGTCGAAAGGGTCTTCCTCAAACCCTCCCGCGAACCAGAGAACACCGCCGGCTCGTACCCCTTCGTCGTCAAGGTCCGGTCCCTCGAGTCAGGCGCGTCAAAGTCCGCCCAAGCCACCCTCACGATCGAGTCCTTCTACCACTTCAGCGTCGACGTCAACCCCAGAAAGGCCACCGTCTCGCCCGCCAACCGCACGACCAAGGTCGATGTCACCATCATCAACCTCGGAAACGTCGAACAGGCCCTCCAGCTCTTTGCCTCCGACGTCGACGACTCCTTCAGCTACGAGTTCTCCAGCGAGCACCTCACACTCGGCCCCGGACAGCAAAAGACCGTCGAACTCACCGCCTCGGCCCGAAAAGTCTCTCTCATGGCCGGAACGCGGCTCGCCTCTGCCACCGTCACGGCCCGCAACGTCCAAAACCCCGCCGTCGCAGGCTCCGGACAGGCCGTCTTCGAGCTCCGGCCCCTCATCGCCCCCGGCCCCTTCCTCCTTCTTCTCACCTGTATCGCCATCGCCGTCGGCTGGATCCTATCGATCCCCAAAAAACCCGAGATCGAGTTCCTGCGTGTCACCCCGACAAAGGTCGAGGCTGGCCAAGAGATCGAGATCGAATGGCAGGCCACATCAGGACGCGTCACCCTCGATGTCGGCGGTCAGGTCACCGACAAGCTCCCTGCCTCCCACCGCATGTCCGTCACCGCCTCTGTGCCAGGACAGCTCGTCATTGTCGCCAAGGCCGTCTCAGGAAACCTGGAGAGCCAGCTCAAGACCGTCAGCGTCGAGGTCGTCGCCCCGCCAGAGATCCCAAAACCCGAGATCAAGTCCTTCGCCGCCACCGACGCCTCCGTGCCGATCGGTTCGCCCGCGACCCTCACCTACAACCTCAGCGATAGCGTCACCTACGCCTATCTCGACCCAGTGCTCGATCTCTATATGTTTCCGCGCAG
>CAZGER010000015.1:0-13179 GCA_964524565.1 uncultured Chthonomonas sp.
AGGGTTCTCCGCCTTTCCGGCTTCTGACACGGCTAAATCTGTCGTTCCAACGGCCTGCTGCAACGCGACGAACGCCGACAGCACCTGGTACTGCGCGTTCACCTGGTTTGCCAGCGCGAGGGTCAGGTCGGCTTGTGAGGTGACCACGTCCAGGACGGTTCCCGTGCCTTCGTCGAACCTCAGGTCCGCAAGGCGCAGGGCTTCAGTGGCGACCCTGGCCCCGGCCCGGGCGGTTTCCAGGGCCCGTTGGGCGGTGGCGAGCCTAGTGCCGGCCGCGTGGACGCCCTGGGCAATGAGTTCCTGGATCTGCTCGAACTGGATCCTCGCCCGGCTCTCCCTTTCCAGCGCGGACTTTGCGTTGGCCTTGACCGTCCCGCCCGTGACGATGGGAATCGAGAGGTTGGCCGACAGCACCGTCTGTTGGTCTGCCTGGCCAAACCCAGGATCAAAGTTCTTGGAGAACGAGCCAGTGACAGAAAGCGTCGGACGCCCCGCCTTCTCGTCGGCTTTTCTGGCCCTTTCCAGCGCCTGGATCGCCAACCCTGCCTGGGCCATTTCAGGACGCGTCTTGAGCGCGCGGGCGACGAGGTCGGCGATTCCTGGGACGCTCCCCGGCGCATCGAGCCCCGACTCAACATCGAAATCTTCGAGGATGGGCAGCACGAGCAGCCCTCGAAGGTCTGCCTTGGCCACCGCGACGTTGCCTTCGGTCTGGATCACGTCCTGCTCCGTCCGCTTCGTCTCCGCCTCTAGCCGAAGCACGTCAAAGCCGCTGATCGCGCCTTCCTTGAACCGGATGTTCGCTTTGGCGAGCCGCTCGGCCGCGCTCTTTTGGCTCGCAAGCGCGACCTGCTGGAGCTCCAGGGCCTGGAGGATCGCCAGGTACTTCTGCACCACCTGCGCCCGCACGTCGTTCCACGCAACACCGATCGCCGCCTTCTGGGCCTCGGCCTGGAACTTCGCGCTCTCGATCCTGTCCCGGTTGATGCCAGATATGTCGATCAACTGGGTCACCTGCAACTGGAGCGACGAACTGAACTGGGACCCGGAGGGGCTGACAGTCCCGCTGGAGCTCGCGTTGTACCAGGTCGATCCTGCCACAACCTGCGCACCTGGTTTGAGCCTTGCTTTGGCCAGCACGACGGCTGCTTCCGCCTCGCTGAGATTGCTCCTTGCGACCCTCATCGCGATCGCCTGCCGCTGTGCTATGTCGAGCGATTCTTGGAGGGTCAGGACACCGTCCAGGGCGGCTAGCTGCGAGGTCGCGACCGTCAAGACAAAGCCGATCATGCCTCCTCCTCCGTGTCCACGGTGGACTCAAGCTGGTCGAGCATCTGCCGCATCTTCTCGACAAACGACGCTGCTGCCTCAAAACGGAACAGCATCAGACCCTGTTCGTTGGGATGGCGCACAACCAGGAGCTTCTGTCCGGGCTCGATCCCAAGGTCGGCCCTCGCATCCGCCGGGATGACGATCTGGCCACGCTCGCCGACGGCCGCTGAGCCGTAGAAACAGAACTTCTCCCTGCACTCACCCATTGTTCCCTCGCGACAGATCATACCTGTATGAAATGTATGAAAAGATTGCGCACATGGCCCGTCTGGGACCTGCGCGCCGCACTATGGACTACAGTCTTGGCGGCGGGGAGGTTTCCACGGCGACCGGCGACAAAAAAAGTCCGGCCAGATTGAACCTGGCCGGACTTTCACAATAGACCTCTTTCCTTAGGACTCTTTGCCTTCGCCCCGCTCTCTGGGGGCTCGCTGGCGGGGGCCCGTGTCCACCGCATCGCGCTTGACAAACGGGATCAGGGCCATTTCTCGGGCCTTCTTGACCGCCTGGGCGACCATGCGCTGCTGCTTTGCCGTGTTGCCGGTCTGTCGGCTCGGCAAGATCTTGCCGCGGTCGTTGGTCAAAAACCGTTCCAAGGTCGTGATGTCCCTGTAGTCGATCGAGTCGACCTTGTTCAGGGTAAGGAAACTGACCTTCTTCCGGCGACGTGGTCGGCCTCGCTCGCCACGCCCGTCAGACATGTCGGCTGCGACCTTGTCGGCCAACGGGTCATTGACTTCTTTGATCTCTTCGCTCATAGCAACGTACACCAGCCCAAGCACTACCGGCAGGCTCCAAATTATGGCACAGGCCCACCTGCGGTTCGCAGGACGTAGGGCTGCCGGTAACAATACAACGGCAATACTGCCCGACTTGAGCCTGGCACAAGCTATCCCGGCAATTTCGCAGGACGGCGCCCAGCCGCAACGCGGAAGACTCCTTGTGGCAGCTACTGAGCAACGCCAAGCCACCAGGCAGGGGCCCCGGTCCCTCCTGGTCTGACCCTCCAGCCCTGGGCCGGTGTCGCCTACCGGCCCACCCTCTTTTTATGAGGCTAGGGCGCCAACCCCAGCCACTCGTCCCAGTTCGTGTCCTGGGCAAGCTCCAACTGGATGTAGTCCGTCCTCACCGGCAGGAACGTCCCGGAGTCGGAGAAGTCGATCGAGATCCCGTGACTGTTGGCGGAGTTTGCGTTGTGGCCCTCCCAAACGACCGCTGCCGCGACCTTGGCGCGCACGTCTGCGCAAGCTGTCTTGACCGCGACAGGCACCGCCAGGTCCGCCTCCAAGATCAGGCACAGGTGGACAAGGTCACGGTAAACCCGGGTCGAGAGCGGACTGTACGACTGGGCCGTGTTCCGCGCGATCTGGATCGACGAAGGCACCGACGGGCCGTGCGTCTGCAGGGCCAGACCAAGCGCGTTGATCGACGTGGCCAGATCGGCCAGTTTAGAGGTGTCGATCGCGCTCTGGGTGATCTTCCGGCTCGCGTAGGGGTTCCCCGGCAGGCCGTAATTGACCATACCGTCCACGATCGCCTTGGCAAGCAAGGTGGTCGTTGCGTCCGGTGTGTTGGTGAAGTCGTCGAAGATCTGATGGTAGGGGTATCCCTCACCAGGGGGGCTCTCTTCACTGCCAACGATGTAGTCGGCGTAGCTGCGAGCCTCATAAGCGACCTCGGCCATCTGCATCAGGCTGCTGTCCCACGCCATGATGTCGAAATGGTGACCGGCGAACGCGGCATCGGTCTGCCAGGTTTTGATCGACGTGCCGTACTGGTCGTCGTAGCTGAACGCCCTGGTCGGCTGGTCGTCGTCGGGTGAGCGCCGCCATCCGTTGCCGTGGTTCCAAAGTACGACCGCGTACCTGGTGGCGGGATAGTTCGCCTTGGCCCAGGTCACAAAGTCGTTCAGAGTCTGGGGGCTCCCCATGTCCAGGGCGTTCCCGGAAATATCCCGGAGGTTTGTCTGGACCAGCTCGCTCAATACCTGCGAACTCGTGTCGTGTTTGATCAGGTACCGCCGGACCCCGTCGAACGACGAGCCGGAGAACACGGCCTTGCTCTGCTTCCACTGGACAACGATCCGCACGTCCGGGTTCGAGGCGATCTGCTCCATCTCGTTGATGTCGTCGTCGCTGAACGAGTACAGGTCGTTCGCGGCGTTCATATAGACCATGATCGTCCACTTGCCTGTCGTGATGACCTGGCTGGTGACGGTCACGTCGACCGTCGTTTGAAGGCTGGCCGCCGGGATGGCCGCGACAACCTGGCCAGAACCGACCGTCGTGGCAGTGAACTGCCCTGCCGAATCGATCGTTCCGACGCCTCCGGCAACCGACCACGAAACCGCGCCAGGAGCGACGAAAGCGAGCCGGTTGGACGGTGTGTACGCGCTGGCGACGTAGGGGGCGACCTGCTGCTGCTTCCACGTGAGCCCGTTCACGAACACCGTCAGCTTGGTCGGGGTGACCCCGTACTCCGTGTTGACGGCGACGGTCGTCCCGTTGGCGTTCGAACAGAAGTCGACCGCCGTCTCTGTCACGCCAAGGACGGCCCCGCTGGCGTTTGGCCCGGCGTAGAGGGTGACCCGGAGCCTGTGGACCCCGGCCGTGATGTTCGCCAGAGTCAGGTTCGAAACGGCCGCGCCGGAGCTACGGTTCAAAGAGTCCGTCCGAAGTGGGTACCCGTCCACATCAAGGACCTGCAGAACCTGGGAGGCGTCCACCGGGGCAGTTCCCCACGTCGTCACGTAAGAGATCGTGCCGTTCTGCGTCAAGACGGTGCAGGAACCGAACGGGAGCGTGATCGGTGGGGCGACAAGCCCACCGCCTCCACCACAACCAATGATCACAAGGCCAAACACAGCGGCCGCAACATAAGTCCACAACTTAGACTTCACACTTAGTACGACGTGACAAACAGCCAGACGTTCTTGCCGGTTTTTCTGAACGACACGAATTTTCACGCCGAAAATAACATTGGTGGAGATCTCACCGACGACCCGTGGGGCAGGATTTTTGACTCGCGAGCAGTCTTTGCTGCGCGAGAACGAAGCGTTGCGCCGCCTTTCCAGGGCCGTCGCGACGAACCAGACGAGGATCCCGATCGCCTTTCAGGCGGCCTACGCCATCCAAGGGTCTCTGGACTTGGCCGGCGTCTTGGTCTGGGCCGTGGAACAGTCCCGCGGGACAGCCGTGCTGCTCGCCTCAGCAGGGATGCAGCACCCCTTGCCAGACGGCCTGACGACTTTGCCCCTTGAGGGCCCGGTCGACACCCTGAGCGCAGAGGCCCTCGCCGCTGGACGCCCTGTATGGACACCGCATCTGGGGCCAACGCTGGAATCGACCGGGTGCAAGACGCCCACAGGCTCGGCAGCAGCCCTCCCGCTCGCCTCTGGCGGGTCCAACGTGGGTGTCGTCACCCTGCTGGCCCGGGCAGACGACAGGTTCTTTCTGTCAGCCCAAGACCTCCACGTCACGCTCGCCGAGACCCTGGCGATGGCGCTCGGGTCGGCCAGTAAGTTCGAGTCTGTCGAGCGGCTTGCGACGGTCGATCCCTTGACCGGGATCGCGAACCACCGTGCCCTTCAGGAGACTCTGGCAAACGAGATCGCCATCGCCAAAGGCAGCAACACCCCCGTTTCGGTCGCGATGATCGATGTCGACCACTTTCGCCAGTTCAACGAGGAGGAGGGTCACGACTGCGGGGACGATGTCCTTCGCCTTGTCGCGGCGGCGATCGCAGGGCAGTGCCGACCGGGCGACCTGGCGGCGCGATACGGCGGAGAGGAGTTCACACTGGTGATGCCCAACGCCGACCAGAGCCAGGCGATGGGCCTCGTTGAGGCGACCAGGCAAGAGATCCAGTCGATCCGGTTGGTGGCAAAGTCCGGAATGCAGAGGGCCATCACCGCCAGCATCGGCATCGCGACGTTTCCCGACTCTGGCGTGCCAGAGGCAGAGCTGCTCAAGGCCGCTGACCGCGCCCTGTACCGCGCCAAACGGACGGGACGGAACAGATCGGTCCTCTACCGCCCCGAGTTCGGTGACGGCACTTCGCAAGCCGCCGACGCACTTCAGGCTGTCCGGGCCGTCTGTCCGATGGACGCATGGGCCCAGGGGGAGGCGCTCCAGCACCGGTCCGGTAAGAGGATCGCCTCGCTCCAGCGGGTTCTGGGGCTCTCAGACAGCACGGCCGAGACGGTCCGCACCGCCCTGCTCCTTCTGCCTGCGTGGCAGGCGGCCGCCGAGCGCGCCGACATGGTCTTCATCCAAACGCTCTGCTCCGCGTCCGGCCTCGGCGGTGTTGGCAAGGCCCTTGCGTACTTTGAAGAACGGTACGATGGCGGCGGCGAGCACCGTTGCCTTGCCGACGACATCCCGCTCGAGTCCCGGATCCTGTCGGCCCTGGTCGCGTTCGACAAAGGCGGAAAGCGGTGCTTTGGGCAGGACGTTGGGCGTTTTGACCCTGCGATTGCCGAAATCCTGGCCGAAGGGGCCCATGCCGCTTGATGCGGCCCCAGGATCGGTGCCATAATCCTCGTTCGCACGCACGGGGTCTAACCGTGCCCGATTGGAGTCCACCATGTACGTAATAGTGAAGTCAGGCGGGAAGCAGCTCAAGGCCGCCAAGGACGATATCTTGATCGTCGAGAAGCTGGACGGCGAGGTCGGCTCAGAGGTCGAACTCGGTGAGGTTGTCATGGTGTGCGAAAACGACAAGGTCAAGGTCGGAAGCCCGTTCGTCACCGGTGCGAGCGTCAAAGCGACGATCGTGCGGCAGGGCAAGGGACGCAAGATCAACGCGTTCAACTACAAGCCCAAGAAGAACGTCCGCAAGCGGTGGGGACACCGCCAGCCCGAGACGACCTTGCGCGTCACCGAAGTGAAGGCAGGCAAGTAATCAATGGCACATAAGAAGGGTCAAGGTTCAACCAAAAACGGTCGAGATTCCCAGGCACAGCGACTTGGGGTCAAGAAGTTCGGCGGCGAGGTGGTCAAGCCAGGCATGATCATCGTCCGCCAGCGCGGCACCAAGTTCCACCCTGGTTCCAACGTGGGCATCGGCAACGACCACACGATCTTTGCCAAGATCGATGGCCAAGTCAAGTTCGAAGGCCCCAAGAACCGGCGTCGGATCAGCGTTTACGCGGCGCAGACCAGCTAAGCGATCCAAGCAGAGTTTCCAGCGGCCCGGGCTCCAAGCCTGGGCCGCTGTTCTTTCAAACGATCCCGGACCGGAGGAGGTCTTTGAGCACCAGGATCCCCGTGACCCTGCCACCCTCCACGACCGGCATCTCACCGATCTTCCTCTCGTAGTTCTGGAAGACCTCCAGGGCCTCGATCGCCAGCATCCCCGGCTCGATCGTCGGGCCGCCCGTGCTCATCAGGTCGAGGGCCGTGCCTTCAGCGACCGAGTGTCCCGAAACCAGCCACCGCCGTACGTCCCCGTCCGAGATAAATCCCACGAGAGCACCCGTATCGTCGACGACGCACGCACCGCCCGCCCCGGCACGGGAGATCACCGCCAGCACTTCGGAGACCCTGCTCCCACCCTGGACTACGGCCAAATCCTCGCCCTTGCGCATCACGTCCCCCACCGTCAGGGTCAGGCGCTTGCCCAATGCCCCGGCCGGATGGAACCGGGCAAAGTCGTCGGCGTCAAAACCCCTTGCTTCCATAACGGCCACAGCCAGGGCGTCACTGACGGCCAGCATGACGGTCGTGGAGGTGGTCGGTGCCAGGTTGATCGGACAGGCCTCGCGGGACACTTCGACGTTCAGCACCAAGTTCGACCCTTGCGCGGCGGAGCTCGCCGGACGCCCGGTCATGGTGACCGTGCGTGCCCCGATGCTCCGGAACGACGGGAACAGTCTGACAATCTCGTCAGACTCGCCGCTGTAGGTGTAAGCCAGCACGATGTCCCTGTCGGTCACCATGCCGAGGTCGCCGTGCACCGCCTCCGCCGCGTGCAAAAAGAACGAGGGTGTGCCGGTGCTCGCAAACGTCGCTGCCGCCTTCGCGGCGATGTGCCCGCTCTTGCCAAGGCCGCACGTCACCACGCGGCCCTTGCAACCCAGGATCCAATCGACCGCCGTCCCGAACTCGTTCCCCAGGCTCTGCGAAACCGCCAGGAGTGCCGACGACTCCTCGACCAGCACACGTTTGATGACGTGGAGGCTCACTGCTGGCCACCCATGATCGTGTTGCCGCACAAGGAACTCACCCACTCCATCGCGACTTTGGCCGTCTCCCCGGCATGGTCGCTCAGCGGGTTCACCTCAACGACGTCAAGGCCGGCCAGACGGTACCCCTTGGTCGGATCATTGACCATTTGGTAGATCAGTTCTGCCACCAGGTGCCCCTCGCGGTAGTTCAGCCCTCCACGGACCCTCGTACCGGTCCCGGGGGCGAGGTGGGGATCAAGTGCGTCCACGTCAAAACTGACCCATAGGTTCTTCGCTCCGGTCCTCAGGAGCCACGAATCGATCCGGTCCATGGCACCGGGCACCCCGTCCCGGTCGATGTCCTCCATCGTCAGGGCGGGGCCAAAGTCGTTCCGACGGTAGTTATCGGACTCACCAGGGTCGACGCTCCTCAGCCCGAGCCAAGCCACGTTCGGCACGGACAAGCCAGGGTTCGGGACGATCTCAGACTGGATTTGCTCCCAAACCGGCTCAAGCTGCGGATGACGAGCGGGTTGGTCGGTGGTGTCCAGGCGGGTAAGGGCGCCCAAAGGCATCCCGTGGACGTTGCCGCTCAAAGACGTCCTGTGGGTGTGCAGGTCCATGTGGGCGTCGATCCACAAGACAGCCAGACCTTCCGACCCATAAGCCCGGACCGCGCCGGAGATCGACCCGATCGCCAGACTGTGGTCGCCCCCCACCACGAGCGGGAACGACCCGCGCGCAACCGCCGACTCGACAGCCGACGAAAGCCTGCGGTAAACGTCGGGGGTCTGCGCGACCTTGACGCCGTAGTCTTTGGGAGTTGCCGGAGACAGCGGGAACGCGTCGCCCGAGTCGGTAAACGGCAGCCCGAGGGACTGAAAAACCCGCTCGAACTCCAATAGGCGGACGGCCATTGGGCCAAGCCGGCTGCCCAACATCGGCCCGCACAAATCAAACGGGGCACCGATCAACTCGACCATTCCGCCCATTCTACTTGGGCTCACTCGGGCCAGTCCGGAGTCTGTACACTCCCGTCATGTCCGAGCGGGTGGGGGTCCTGGCGATCCAGGGCGATTTTGAGCGCCATATGGGGGCGTTCCGGTCGATTGGCGTCGCGCGCGAGGACCTCGCCGAGGTTCGCACGGTCGAGGACTTGGCAAAGGTCCGCCGCCTCGTCATCCCGGGCGGCGAGAGCACGACGGTCGGCAAGTTTCTGGAGCGGGACGGGCTCGGGAAGGCGATCCAAGACCGAGCCGCCCAAGGCATGCCCGTCTGGGGCACCTGCATGGGCATGATCCTGATGGCAAACGAGATCGAAGGCTCTGACCAGTACCGCCTTGGCATCCTGGATGTGACGGTGCGGCGGAACGCCTTTGGCGCCCAGGTCCACTCGTTTGAGGACGATATCCAGGTGGACGGGCTCGACGGATCCATGACTGGGGTGTTCATTCGCGCCCCGATCGTGGTCACCCACGGGCCAGACGTGTCGCCCCTGGCGACCTGCCGCGGAGTGCTCGTCGCCGTCCGGAGGGGCAGGTTGGTCGGAACCTCGTTCCACCCGGAACTGACAGCCGACACGCGGCTGCACGAACTGTTCTTAGGTCTCTGAAAGATAAGGGCCCCGCTCTGAGGGCACAGGAGACGGGGCTTGTGGGTTTTGGGGGAGGAGAAGAAGTCTGTTTGTCCCAGTAGGACTGCGTGCCCCGCGACTATGTTCCAGGGTCCCGGTCTGATCTGTAAACAAGTTTTGCATCAGGGCCGATCTGGCTCGTTTCAACCAATCCAAGACCCAACGAGCCTAACAAGAGTCCCGCACCGCCGTTCCAGGTCAAGCCGGATCCAAAAGTCTTGCCGGCCACGTACAAAACGATCTCGTCCACCAGGCCCGATTCCAGGAACGAGCGGGTGGTGGTGGCGCCGCCCTCGACGAGGACCCCGCGCACACCCAACCCGTGCAAGACCCCGAGTGCGCCGTCAATGGTCACCCCGGGCCACGGGGTCTGCCGTTCCTTGCGTGGCGCTTTGACCAGCCACACCGATTCTGCCTGGGAATCGAAGACCTTCGAATCGGCCGGAGCGATGCCCCGCGGGTCAAGGACGCACCTCACTGGCTGATTGACCGCGCCGACCTCCCTGGCGGTCAGATAGGGATCGTCCTTTTGGACCGTGCCCCGACCGACCAGGACGCACCCTCGCTCGGCCCGTAGCCGGTGGCCGTCCTGACGGGCTTGCTCGGATGTGATCCACTTGCTCTCACCGTTCGTATCGGCGATGAACCCGTCCAGCGTGACAGCCGACTTGAGCGTGATGTAGGGACGACTGAGCCGGTGCGAGAGCATGAACTGGCGGTTGACCGCCGCCGCCTCTTGCGCCAAGACTCCCTGCACGACCTCGATCCCGTGGTCTGCGAGGAACCGCGCCCCGCCCGAGGCGACAGGGTTCGGGTCTGAAACCGCGTACACGACCCTGGCCACCCCAGCGCACACAAGTGCCTCGCTGCACGGGGGCGTGCGGCCGTGGTGGTTGCAGGGTTCTAGCGTCACATAGGCGGTTGCCCCCCTTGCGCGGGGCCCAGCGCTGGACAGCGCGACAGCCTCGGCGTGGGGCCCACCGGCATGGTTGTGAAAGCCCTCGCCGACGATCTCGCCATCGTTCAACAGGACGCAGCCCACCCGGGGGTTTGGGGCGGGAAAACCGCGGGTGGAGAGTTCGATCGCCCTCCCCATCCATGTCGAGTCACCGCTCGGGGTCGGGCTTTGCTGGCTCATCGTCGTCTTCCCAGGCCGGTTGGTCCATGGTCGCCTCGGCGCTGCCCGACTCGACCGTCCGTGTGTGGTCCCGGAGCGTCCCTTCGACGAACTGCCTCATGTTCTCCCGCGCTTCGTCGACCGCTTCCATGCGGGTCCGCCGTAAAAGGGCCAGTGCGAGGATGACCAGTGTCACCGCCACCAGCAGCAGCACCATCGCCAGGACACCCAGCATCAGGGCGAACTCGGCCTTGGCGCGGTCCGGGGCGTCCATCGGCGGCTTTTTGGAAAGCACGTAAGGGTAGCCCAGCAACAAGGTGGCGAGCCCGAACACCAGGAGACCGGTCGTGACGACCTTTAGTCGCATAGAGACCTCAGTTTCAAAATCCCCTCGTGGATCGAGGCTGCCCTCATCAGGTAGCTGCCTGTGACGAAGTGGGTCGCTCCGGCGTCGTAGAGCTCCCGGACAGTGTCCGGATCGACGCCACCGTCCACTTGGATCGGCAGCCCCGGGCACCCGGACCGAATGAGCCTGACCTTCTCCACGCAACTGCGGATGAGAGACTGACCGCCCCATCCAGGGTTGACCGTCATGACAAGCGCCATGTCGATCTCGCGGGCGATCTCCAGGATCTGTGCGGCTGGCGTCCCTGGATTGACAGCGAGCCCGGCCAGGATCCCCCGGTGACGAAGGTCCTGTACTAACCTGAGGTCGTGGGCTGAGGCTACGGCGTGGAAGAAGATCCGATTGCAGCCGGCCTCTGAAAACGCATCAAAGTGGGCCTCCGGCGTGTTCGTCATCAAGTGCGCCTCGACCGGGATCGGCACGCTCTCCACGATCTTGGCCGCCAGGTCTGCCCCAAACGTGATCGGCGGGACGAACTGGCCGTCCATGACGTCGAGATGGATCCAGTCTGCACCGGCCGCAGCCATCTGCCGGACCGGGGTTCCGAAATCGGTGGGGTCGCACGACAGGATCGACGGGCAGACCTGGATGCTCAATCCTCCGATTCCTCCGGAGTCACGGACTTCTGGTCCACAAGCTCGCCATCGAAGAACGTCCGAACAATCAGCTCGTTCCCGACCCAGCGCACCCGCTCGTCCACGGTCTGACCAGCCTCCATCTTTTCTTCGAACAGTGTCCTGGTGCCGTTGTCGTCGGTCACGTCGATCCGCACAATAACGGTTGCATCCATCGGTGGGATGTCGAACGTGATCCGGTTGGTGTGGGTCGCGCCGGAGCTGGACCTCGTCGTCCGCACACGCTTGTCACCGTTGCTGACCTTCAGCCTGATCTTGGTGCCGCGCTCGACCTTCTTGCCCGACTCTGGCACATGGGACACGATCAGCCCCTCGTCCAGGTCCTTGTCCCGCACGAGTTCGGTGTTGTCCTCGTCCAGAACCAAGCCCATGTCTTGGATGACCTGCCTGGCCTCTTCCACAGACCTCCCGCGCAGGTCTGGAACCTCCTTGAACCGCGAACCCTTGCTGACTGTGACCTCGACCCGCATCCCGACACGCGACTGCTCGCCAACCGCAGGATCCTGGTCGATGATCGCACCGTCGGCGACTTTGTCGCTGACTTCGGTACGGACCTGCCTGATGTCCAGCCCGAGCTTTTTGAGCTCGCCGCGGGCTTCGTCGACCTGCTTGCCGACGATGTTCGGCACATCCACGGTCTTGGGTTTGGACGAGTTGAAGAAGAACCAACCCCCTAGCACGACGATCACCAGGATCGTCATGACGTACACAATGGCGGCAAACCAGACCGGCACGCCGTCAGAGTCCGGTTCTCGTTTTTTCTCCGCCTTTCGAGCTCGCTTTGACTTGGTTCCTTCCATTTGCCCTTGTTTTGAGACACTTGGGTTCGCCACGTTCATGGACGGGGCGACCGGCTCGTCGACATAGTCTTCCTGGGCGCCTGTCAGCGGCCAGGTCAGCTTTCTCCCGAACCGCAGCGCGTCCTGGATCGTGCGCAGGTCGCCGAGCAGCGACGAGACCGACCCGTACCGCCGCAGGGGGTTTTTGTCCATGCACTTCTTGACCAGCTCGTCCAGCGCGACAGGCACCGATGCCGAGACGGACCGCAGCGACGGGTACTCGCGCGTGGCGTGGTGCGTGGCGATCGCCACGGGATTGTCGCCGACATACGGCAAACGGCCAGCAAGCATGAGCCAGATCAGCACGCCGACCGCGTACACGTCGCTCATTTGGGTCGGCATACCGCCCGCCGTGACCTCTGGCGCCAGGTACGGAGACATCTCTTTGACCGCCCACACTGCGCACGACGCCTCTTGGCCATAAACCTGCCAGAACCCTGGTTTGAGGAGTTTGAGGCCCTCAGACGGCAGGGCGAGGACGTTCTTGGCCGATATGTCGCCGTGGACGATGCCGGAGGCGTGCAGGGGTACGAGCCCCTCGCACACATCGATCGCCAAGGCGACAGCCACAGGAACGCTCAGGCTGGCAAGCCGTTTGAGCCGCTCGGCAAGGGTCGTACCGGCTGTGTACTCGCTCACCAGATAGTTGTGGCGACCGTCAGACTCACTGGCAAGGAAGCGCTCCAGGCTGGGATGGTTGATGTCCCGGATGCCACCGACCACGTTCTGCATGGAGTTGACAAGCCCAAGGTTTGCGCCCAACTCGTCTCTCAGGACACGGACGAAGACGTCTGTCCCTGATTTGCGGTCTTGCGCCCTGTACGATGAGAAGACGGCGTCGGTGGACGCTTGCTCGATCAGTTCGTACCTGCCGGAGAGGACGGACCCTATCATTCAGCCTCATCCTCGACAGGGCGAACCACGGCAAGGATGACCGTCGCGGTCAACAAGACAAGTGCGATCGTTGGGACCGGCGACGCATCGACAGACTTGATGTACGTTTCCGTGCCACCGGCAAAGTAGGCGGAGTGCCAGGCGAAGTACCCCCCAA
>CAZGER010000016.1:0-13090 GCA_964524565.1 uncultured Chthonomonas sp.
AACGCAGCCTCTCGTGCGCAAGGACAACAACTCCGAGTACCGCTTCTGGACAGACGGGGCCGTCACCCTGATGCTGTGCTGGTTCCAAGACGGCAAGGCGAGCACCTTCTCGCAAGTGATCGGGCTCTCCCGCCTCATGCGCGACCTCAGAATGGACCCAGACTCTGCCGAACAGGACGCCCGGACCGCCCTCGATCTCATCCGCAAGCGACAGTCTGCAACTAAAAAGGGCTGACAAGCGTCGGAATAGGTGGCGCCGGACCACGGCGACTATTCCACAGTAGGAGGTGGTGCCCTATAATGAGTAGCCAGTGTAACCACCGAGGAGACTGCGGGTTTTAGCGACCCCAGACCTCCAAGGTCGGGTTCGTCATGAACCCTGGTCTCCTTGGGACATCAAAAGCCCCGGCACCCGCTGGGGCTTTCCATATTGAGGAGGGGTAGGATGGATCGCTGTGGACGTAGCCATCGTCATCCCCAGCCGCATGGGCAGCACCAGGTTCCCGGGAAAACCACTGTGCGACCTCCTTGGCAAACCCATGATCCAATGGGTCTGTGAAGCGGCCGCACGGTCGGGGATCGGCGGGGCGGTCATCGTCGCGACCCCGGACCAGGAGATCGTCGATGCTTGCGCCTCGTTCGGCGCAAAGGCCGTCCTGA
Source organism: uncultured Chthonomonas sp. (assembly GCA_964524565.1). Lineage (GTDB taxonomy): Bacteria > Armatimonadota > Fimbriimonadia > Fimbriimonadales > Fimbriimonadaceae > UphvI-Ar2. The sequence continues at coordinate 661 of CAZGER010000016.1, forward strand.
CATCGCACAACCACCCGACCGGCACCGACCGGATAGCGGAGGTCGCCCAGAAGGTCCGGGCCGATGTCTACTTGAACGTGCAGGGCGATGAACCCCTGGTCGATCCCACGGACATGGAAAAATGCGTCCGACCCCTTCTGGATCGCGGCGCGTTCATGGCGAGCGTGATGACAGTCTGCCCCGAGCACGAAGAGGACAACCACGCCGTCGTCAAGGTCGTCACAGACCTTGAGGACAACGCCCTGTACTTCAGCCGGAACGCGATCCCGTTCCCAAGGCACGCCAGGGTCGCACCCTTGATGAAGCACGTCGGCATGTACGCCTACACCCGCGAGACCGTGATGGCCTTTTCTGACTGGGAACAGACGCCACTGGAGGTTGCAGAAGGGCTCGAACAACTCCGCTTTCTGGAGCACGGGGTCCGGATCAAGATGGCCCGAGGACACGGGTGCGCCCTCGCCGTCGACACCCCAGAACAGGCAGAGGCCGTCCGCCTGCTCCTGTCCGAGGCTGGGCACGGCTAGGCGTCTATAATCTGGGTTCCGTAAGCATGGCAAACCCTGCCGACCAAGGCGATCCAATCGAGGCTGGCCGGGCTCGGCTGTTGGCCGAGTTCAAACGGCACTGGCCTGCCGTCGCGCCGACCCAGATCGAGGCGGCCTGCGACCTGGCGATGGACGCCCACTCTGGCCAGGTCAGAAAGAGCGGCGAACCCTACCTGATCCATCCGCTGGAGGTCGCCCGGGTCGTTGCCAGCCTCGGCATGGACTCCGACACTGTCGTTGCCGCCGTGCTCCACGACGTCCTGGAAGACACAGACATCAGCCGTCAGGCCATCGAGCGCCAGTTCGGCGCAGACGTCCTTGGAATGATCGAGGGGGTCACCAAGCTCAAACTCAACATCAACCCTGGCGCGACGGACAGGCAAAGGGCGGTAGCCGAAACGACGAGGGCTGCCGAGAGTCTGAGAAAGCTGCTCCTGGCGATGGCCCGCGACATCCGCGTGATGCTCATCAAGCTGGCCGACCGGCTGCACAACATGAACACTCTCGGCTCGCTCGATCCGGCCCGCCAGGCCAGGATCGCCAACGAGACCCTCGAGGTTTACGCTCCGATCGCCGCCAGACTAGGGATCTGGCAGCTGAAATGGCAGTTGGAGGACCTCTCCTTCAAGTGGCTGCACCCCGTCGAGTTCCAGCAGATCAGCGAGATGGTCGCCAAGACCCGTCACGAGAGGGAAGCGGAGCTGCGCGACGCCACCGAGATCCTGGGCAAGCGCCTCATCGAGAAGGGCGTCAACGGGGCCACCGTCCTCGGAAGGCCAAAGCACCTGTTCAGCATCTTCAACAAACACGTCAAACAGGGCGTGCCGTGGGACGAGATCCTCGACCTCACTGGGCTGCGCGTGATCGTCCAAGAAGAGCACGAGTGCTACCTCGTCCTTGGCCTGGTGTACGAGATGTGGAAGCCCATCCCTGGCCTGTTCAGCGACTACATTCAAACGCCAAAGTCCAACGGCTACCAGTCCCTGCACGTCAAGGTCGTCGGTCCGTCGAACGAACCGATGGAGGTGCAGATCAGGACGATCGAGATGCACGAGGTCGCCGAGTTCGGCGTCGCTGCCCACTGGACGTACAAAGAGGGAAGTCCCGCCAACTCCGCATCTGAGCGCTTCGGACAGCTCAGGAAACAGCTTTTTGACTGGTCGAGCGACAACGAGTCCTCCAACGACTTTTTGCGCAGCGTCTCCACCGACCTCTTTTCTGAACAGGTCTTTGCCTTCACCCCGATGGGGGACGTCGTGGACCTGCCTGCAGGCTCGACTCCCATCGACTTTGCGTTCCGCGTCCACACCAGGGTCGGCGAGAGCCTGGTCGGGGCCAAGGTCAATGGCCAGATCGTCACCCTCGGGACCGAGATCAAGAACGGCGATGTCATCGAGATCGTTACCAGGTCGAACGCCCAGCCCAGCCTCGACTGGCTGGAACACGCAAAGAGCAGCCACACCAGGAGCAAGATCCGTGCGTACTTTCGCCGCAGGGACAGGGGCAAGATCATCGCCCGCGGCAAGGAGCTCCTCGAGCGCGAGCTCAGGTCGTACGGCCTGGATCCGCGCAGCTACCTCGGCGACGAGGTTATGAAGGAGATCGCCAAAGAGGTCCGCGACTGCACCGCCCCTGAGGACGTCTTCGCCAGGGTCGGCGAGAACCTCTCGAGCGTGCAGTTCGTCTCGGACAAGATCCGGGCGATGTTCGTTAAGACCCAGCCCGATGAGACAAGGCCCCAGGTCAAGGCACGCAGGGCCGAGCCGACCCTCATCACCGCAGGGCTCGACAACTTCATGATCAAGCGGGCGCGCTGCTGCCAGCCGCTCCCTGGCGAAGAGGTGCTCGGCTACGTCACGCGGGGCAGGGGCATCATGATCCACCGCGCGGTCTGCCCGAACGCCATCCGCATGAACTCGACAGAGCCTGAGAGGATCACCCCGATACGGTGGGAGCCGGACGCCACCGCCTACCCGGTCGAGGTGCGGATCGTCACCGTCAACCGACAAGGGCTGCTGATGGACATCACAGCGATCTTCGGTGAGTCCCACACGAACGTCGTCGGTGCCAAGATCAAGACCCTCCCCAACAACACGGCCGAGATCATGATCGGCATCGAGGTCCGGAGTGCCGCTGAGCTCCGCGAGCTCATGACCAAGATCAGCAATTTCAGCGACGTGATCTCGATCTTGCGGCTCTTCGGGCCCGGTGCCAAGTCGTGAGGGCGGTCGTCCAGCGTGTCACTTCCGCCTCCGTCAAGGTGGAAGGGGAAGTGGTCGGACACTGCGGCAGGGGCTTTCTCGTGCTTGTCGCCGCCTCCCGGGAGTCCACACTGGCCCAGGCGGAGCAACTCGCAGACAGGATCGCCAGCCTCCGCGTGTTCAACGATGCCGCAGGGAAGATGAACCTTGCGCTCAAAGACCTGGAACCGACCACAGACCCCGACGTCCTGGTCGTCAGCCAGTTCACCCTTTACGGGGACGTCTGGGCAAGCAGGCGACCATCCTTCGTCCTGGCGGCGGGGTACGAGGACGGTGAACGGCTCTATGAGGCGTTTGTCGCCAAGCTCAGGACGCTCGTGGACGGAGTGGAGAGCGGTGTCTTCGGCGCCATGATGGAGGTCGCCCTCACCAACGACGGCCCAGTCACCCTGGTCATCGACCGCTAAGCAGGAGAGAGGTCGGGCTCGGAGAGGAACTGCTCGTTGTAGAGCCTCGCGTAAACCCCGTCTTTGGCCAGCAGGTCGGCGTGTTTGCCCCGTTCGACGATCTTGCCGCCTTCCAAGACCAGAATCTGGTCAGCCGCCAGGATCGTGCTGAGTCTGTGGGCGATCGCAAAGGTCGTGCGGTTCTCCATCAGGTTGGCGAGCGACTGCTGCACCAGCCTCTCCGACGTGGTGTCCAGGGCCGATGTCGCTTCGTCCAAGATCAGGATCTTCGGGTTCTTTAAGATCGCCCTGGCGATGGCCAGGCGCTGTTTTTCCCCGCCAGAAAGCTTGTAGCCCCGCTCGCCGACCACCGTCTCATAGCCATCGGGCAGGCTGGCAATGTGGTCATGGATGGCCGCCGCCTTGCACGCATCGACCAGTTGCCCGGGCGTCGCGTCAGGCTTGGCGATCTGAAGGTTTTCGCGGATCGTCGTGTGCATCAGGTAGGTCTCCTGCGTCACCGATCCGACGACCTGCACCAGGTCGCTCAGTTTGATGTCCCTCACGTCGGTCCCGTCGATCGAGACAGAACCAGAGTCCGCGTCATACAGCCTGGGCACGAGGTAGGTCAGGGTCGTTTTTCCGGCACCGGATGGCCCGACCAGGGCCACCAACTGTCCAGGCTCAGCCACAAAGGTGATGTCCGTCAGGGTCTGCCGCTCAGCCCCTGGTTCGTACGAGAACCCGACGCCGCGGTACTCGACCCTGCCTTGGACCGCTTCCTTCGAAAGCGAAACCGGGTTTTCCGAATCCGCAACGTCGTGGCGCAGGTCCAGGTACTCAAAAATCCGCTGGAACAGGGCCAGAGAACCCATGATCTCCACCTGCGCGCTCAACAGCCCGGTCATCGGGAAATAAAGCCGTATCTGCAGCCCCGTGAAGGCCACCAGTTTGCCGACCGTGATGCTCGTGTCGCCGTTCTGGATCAAGAGCCACCCAGCCAGCCAGTACACAAGGGCCGGAGCCACCTGTGTGATGAGCCTGATCATCCCAAAAAAGAGGTACTGGACGACGCTCGCCTTGATCTGCCAGACCGCCAGCTTGTTGTTCTCAACGTCGAACCGCGAGCTCAAAACGTCACGCTTTCCGACCGTCTTGGTGAGCAGGATGCCGGAGACCGAGAGCGTCTCCTGCATCATGGAGTTCAGTTCGGCCGTCTGCTCCTGGGTGCCTTCCCGCACGTCCCTGGCGTAATCGCCGACCTTCCGCCCGATCAGCATAAAGACCGGCACAAGACCGATGCTCAACAGGGTCAAACGCCAGTCGACCACGATCATCGCCGTCAGGGTCGAAAGGACGATGCCGATGTTCGAAACCTGGTCAACGATCGTGTTGGAAACGACTGTCTGGACACCCTGGACGTCGCTGATCAGCCTTGTCTGGATCTCGCCCGTCCGCGTCCCGGTGAAGAACCTGAGCGACATGCCCTGCAGATGGTCAAAGAGCCTTTGTCGCAGGTCGCACATGATCCTTTGGCCGACAACGACACCCCAATAGCCGTAAAGGAGCGTCATTCCCGCAGCGGCCAGGACGATGACAAGCGTGAACAGGGAATAGGAGGCGATGATCCCCAGATCGTGCTGGGCGAGGCCCCGGTCGATAAGCACCTGCACGAACACTGGCGGGACGATCCCCAAGATCACGCCGCCGACCACGGCGATCACGGTCAGGACGACCATCTTCTTGTGGGGCCGGAACAGCCCGACGACCCTCTTCAGCAGGGCTTTGTCGGCTGCGCGGTCCCGGATCGGTTTGGCTTCGTCGCCCTGCGGTTGCACTCAGCCGAGGTTACCGCTCTGCATACGGGCTTCTGGGCCAAAGAAAAAGCCCCCTCACGTGCGTCAGGGGGCTTCTCGCGGGATAGTCAGGCCCTCAGGGCCCTTCGGCCGTGCTCGCCTGAGGGTTGGCGGCGCCTTCCTCCTCAGTCTTCTGCATCGCGGTCTTGCCGCCTTGCGGCGTGTAGTCCGAGCCCGTGCCTTTCTGCTCGGCGGTCGAGCAAGCGGCCAAGACCGATCCAAGCAGCGCGGTCAAAACGACAGTCCGGAGCGGCCTCATTGGTTCGCCTGCGAGCAGTTGACGCCGTTCGTCGCCGCGCGGTTGATCAAGAGTTGCCTCGGGCCATCGTCTGCGGCCTGATAGGTCGCTGCGGAACAGTACGCCTTCCCGATATCGGTGGACGTCCACTGGGCCAGAGTCTTGTTGTGGCCTGGGTTCGGGTAAATCTGGTCGCCCTTGTGGAACTTGGCGTGGGAATCCAGCCAGGTGTAGTTGGCGCCCTCGCCGTCGTACCGCCAGGGTGTGGACCACGAATACGCCCGGTAGTTCGCATAGGTGCCGTCCCATGTTTCGGCCCACCCGTTCAAGAAGTAGATCGGCTCATACCTTCCTGCCTTGCCGGTGTCGGCTGTGAACATCGTCCGAGCCGGATAGGTGACCTGGCTTTGGTTGTAGTAGGTGTAGCAACCCGTGAACGGGTTTGTCGAAGGGCCGAGACACTGTCCGCCGGATGTGAAGTTGTCGATCTTCCAGAAAATCAGCTGGTTGATGCCTAAAGAGCGCCCAAGCTGGACCGGGTACTCGGCGCCCGGCGACTGCCAAAGCCCGGAGTAGTCGCTCAGGTCGGGACGACCGTTCTTGACATACGGGTAGAGGAGGGCGTCCCAGTGGTTCGCTGCCGCGAACGAGAGCGGCCCGACCCACGAGGTCCCGCAACTGGCAGGCAGCGGAGAGGCGTTGTTGGCGGCCGCCCCGCAGATGTTCCACGTCGGAAGGCCGTCGTCAAAGTCGGCGGCGTAGATCTGGACAGCCGTCCCGATCTGTTTCATCTGGGCCAGGCCGGCAGTCCGCTTGGCGGCTTGCTTGGCTCTGGCAAATACAGGGAAGAGGATCGCGGCAAGGATTGCAATAATAGCGATCACGACAAGGAGCTCGATCAGTGTGAATGCTCGTTTCATGGGAATCTCGCTAGGCCGAAAAGCCGACCATAAACCACGATAACATATCCGACTGGTGAAAATACGTGCTTCGCATACGACAGACTGCAAAAAGCATCGTTGACCCTGTTGAAAAGTCTGCCCGCACTAACGCCACAAGCCCACGGAACACATCTGGTTCGTTCCCGGATTTTTCGGTGGACCATGCATTCTATGGGGGCGACAAGCCGATTCCAATCTTCCGCAATCTTCGCCGCCAAACCTTGGGCCTAGGAAGACCTGCCCCGCCCCACCGGGGTAAATCTTGGGAATGTCGAACGGCGTTCCCCAGCCCCATCTGGACGCCGTCGTACTCGCCATCACTCGCGAACCTTCGACGGTCAAGCTGGAACGCAGGTCCGAGTCCCTCGTCGTCGCACCTCACATCGGGTTTGACATCACCGTCTACGAGGACAACGGTGAGGCAATGGTCTCTGCCGCCAGGTGGCACACCCACTTCGACAGCCCCGACCAGACCGCAGCCTGCGTCCTCTGGCTCTTGACGCCGTTTGCCCGCGTCGTCCACGAGTACAAAGGCTCGATCCTCGCCGCGGTATGGGTCGAGCAGGGAATGCACGGAGAGTGGGAGCCCAGCGACCCGGTCTACTTCCTCAACCCCGAATACCCGCCCGAGTGGAAGCTCATGCCAGGACAAACCTACATCCAGCGCAGGGTGTGGCAGAACTCGTTCCCGCCGCCGTTTGTGCCGCCCCAACCGCCTCCGTCCGAGCCAGACCTCACGTTCGGCACGTCCCCCATGTGCCTGGGTCTGTTCGACTGAGCAGGCCCCGGCTCAGCCCTCGCCGTGGATCAGAGACTCTTCGCCTTCCAGCAGCATCTGTTTGGCCTGGGCCTTGAGCGTTTCCAAGTCGACGACATCGATCATGTCGGCCCACTTGTCCGGGCCGATTGATGCCGATTTGGTCAGGTTCAAATACCCGCGCCAACTGGCCTCAACATCGATGCCCGCTCCCATGGGGCCTTGCGGCGTCAGCCAGAACGGGGTCGGCCACACACCGGACCGCAGGCTCTGCCCTGCAACGACCTTTGCCCGGAGGAGCGTCTGCTCCGTCCAAGTGTCAACGTCGGTCAGCATCGAACCAATGAACCCCGCCAGGGTGCGAAGCTCGCTCTCTTCGGATCCACGGAGCATCACAAACCTCGGCTCCCAGCCCGAAACGGTCGGGAACAGCACACTCTCGGCCCAGTAAGTCATCGCGAGCTTGTCGCGGTGGACCCGCCACAGCGTCGAGTCTTTCCCTGTCCCAAGCGCGATCGTCGCGAGCAGCCGCGCCGAGCTAAACCGTGAGGACGCCGTGATCGGTTTGCACCGCAGCAAAAACGTCGAGACGCTGCCAGGCTGGGTCTTCATCTGGGCGGCTGGCTCGACCCCACGACGGACAGTCGTCTGGTCGGGCGGCGCCCACTGGCGGAGCTCCCTCTGGATGAACGGCCCGACCGTGTTCGGCTCTACCGCCCCGTAAACAACGATCTCGACGTTCTCCGGCCGCATGTGCTTGAACCACACATACCTGGCAAGCTCCTCACTGACAGAATCAGGGTCCAAGACCCTCGTGTCCATCGCCGACATCACAGGGTCTGACCGGCGCACCGACAGCCGTTCCCTTGCCGCGGACACCGCGTCCTGCCTGATGCTGGGTTCAAAGATCAGCGAGGCGAAGACCCGCGCCGCTCCTTGCCAGTTCCCTGGGTCTGCCACAACCTGGATCCGGACCATGTCCGGATACGAAACGATTGTCGGCGCGATCCCTGCCGGGGAGCCGAATGTCTGGATCCTCGCCGCCGTGTAGGTGGTGGTTCCGGCTGGCAGGATGTCTGGCAGCATGAGCCATGCGGCAGCCTCGTCAGAAGGCAAAGGCGGCGCTTTCACCCACGCCTGCATGACAACCAGCGACTCCCCGAAAGCCGGCACCTCCTGCACGCTGAACGTGTCCTGAGCCGCCGCGACCAAGAGCAGCCCAGCGATCACAGCCGTCCTCCCCGAATGGTGTAGGCGTGGCTGCCTCCCCACGCTGTCCAAGCCCGGACGAGTTCGTCGTCGGTGAGCCCCGCCGCTTGGCCCGGGAGCTTGTCCAGCGCCAAAGTCGAATATTGGAACGGAAGCTTTGCTTCTGTCCGCGCCCGCAGGTTCTCGACGCTCAAAAACGTGTGCGCCCAGGCGGTCACCAGTTGTCTGGCCCGCCCGAGACCCGCACTGTCCGGCTTGCCGAAAGCAGCATCTAGGCTAGTCTGAGACCCTGAAGGGCTGTGCGCGAGCACAACCCCCGGCCAAGCCGAAGGGTCGTAGGCGACCTGGATGTGAGGGTCGGCATCGCTCGCCTTCAACGCGACTGCCAGCAGAGCCAGGGTCCTGGCCTCACCGAGCCCGCCGACCGGCACGGCCCGCGCCCCACCGCGGCCAGGGGCGGTCGATCGGGAAGGCGGGTTCGCATCGCGCCTGGTCGCCACAAGGTCTCCGGCTGGCAAACCCTGCAAAAGTTCCTCGCACCGCGAAACAGCGACAGCCACGTCGATGTCGCCGACGACGGTCAAGGCGATAGCGCGACCAGCAAACACCTTCTGCTTGGCAAGAGCAAGCGTTTCCGGAGTCTGCTTGGCAAGAAAGGCAAGGTCACCCGAAGGCGAAGAGATCCCGTAAGCCTCCTCCCACGCCTTGTCAAGGAACGGCCGGAACCCCTCGTGCAGGATCTGCTCCTGCCGAATGATCTCCACCTCCCTCGCGATCTCCTCTGGCGTGGTTGCCATCGGGCCGCACAGCTCTTTGAGGACGGCAAAGGCGAGCGGCAGGGTCGAAGATGGGCCGTAAATGGTGAACACCGATGCGTCACGGTCGGTCTCGGCGACCAGCCGGCACCCCTGCGACTCTAACCGGCGGTCAAAGTCCTTGCCCGGCCCTTTCGCCAAAATGTGCTCCAACATGTGCCTTGCGCCTGTCGATCCTTGCCCCTCGGGAAAAGCAGCGGAATTCAACGCCAGCGAAACTCGGTAGCGGCCCGGACTGTCCGTGCGCCGGGCGATGGCCACTGCGCCGTTAGGGAAGTCCTTTTTGACCGCGTTCTGGAACGGGACGTGCCCCAGCAAGGCCGATGCGACGGCAAGGCTGAACGTCACCGAATGTAGCTCGCACCGTTGATGTCGATCACGTTGCCCGTCAGGTACGCCGCGTCATCGGAAAGCAGGAAGTCGATGGTCGAGGCACAGTCTTCCGGACTCGCCATCCGTCCAAGTGGGATCGTCGCCAAGATCGCGTCCAGCCGCTCCTCCATGCCTTCCCGCGCCATGGCCGTGTCCACCCAGCCCGGAGCGATGGCAAAGTGTTGGATGTTCATGTCTGCATGTTCGACGGCCAGGGCGCGCGTGAGATTCATCAAAGCGGCCTTGGACGCAGAATAGAACGCCGCTCCTGGCTCGCCCCTGTGCCCCACCCTGCTGCACACGTTCACGACTTTCCCGTGCCCGGCCTTGGCAAAATGGCGGCAAGCCTCACGAACGATCCGCGCCGGAGATTCGAAGTTCACCGTCATGCACCGGCTGAAAGCGGCGTCAAAAGCCTGGGGGGTCGCCTCGACAAAGTTCGTCGTGACGTAAACACCGGCGTTGTTCACGACGGCATCGAGCGGGCCGTCCTTCAATACCCGGTCGACGAGCGCCCTGGCCACCTTGACGTCAAATAGGTCCGCCTCATACACTCCGACAGCCTTGGACCCGAGCGTCCGGACAACCTCGTCGGCCTCTGAGGCCCTCACGTTGAAATGGACCGCGACGTCCCATCCCTTGGAGGCCATCCGCAGGGCGACGGCGCGACCAATCCCACGGGAAGATCCCGTCACCAGTACCCTTTTTCCGCTCATTTCCAAAACTCTGACACAGGTTCCAACGTATTTGCCTATGGACTGGGACGGAGATGCTGGGAATGTGGTTCAAAGTTGTGCCTGCGGTTGTCGTGGGCGGGTCGGTTGCTGTGGCGGCGTGTGCCCCGGGTTTGAACCTGGGGCAGTCGGGGACCCAGGGTCAAACGCAGGAGGTGACCTACAACGGCCAGGTCGCCGCGGTCCTCAACAAAAACTGCGTCTCTTGCCACCGTGCGGGCGGGGCAGGCCCCTTTTCGCTCGAAGGTTATGACAATTCCAAGACCTGGGCAAAAATGGTGGCCGTCGCCACGACCAAAAAGAGGATGCCGCCCTGGAAGGCCGGCCCTGCCGACGTCCAGTACGCCGACGATCGCCACCTGAGCGACCAGGACATCGCAACCTTGACCGCTTGGGCCGACGCCGGGGTTCCGAGAGGGAAGGGGACCGCGCCAAAGCCCCCAGTCCTCAAGACCGGATGGCAACTCGGTAAACCGGACGCTGTGTGGGAGATGCCCTACGAGCAGACCCTGGGCGAGCAGGGCAAAGACGAGTACTGGAACTACGTGATCACCCCCGACATCACGGAGCCCACCTGGATCTCCGCCCTCGATGTCGAGCCAGGGAACAAGCGCGTCGTCCACCACGTCATCGCATTCCTGGACAAGCAGGGAAGGGGCCGTCAGATCGCCAAGAGCGAGGCAGGGGACGGCAAATCGGGATACCTCTCCAGCGGTGGCGGTGTCGGGTTCGCCCCAGACGGCGCCCTGGGCGGATGGGCCCCCGGCGCGACGGTCAAACACCTTCCCTCCGATTCCGGCTTTTTGATCGAGCCTGGGACCGACATCATCCTGCAAATCCACTACAACAAGAGCGGAAAGGTCGAAAAGGACCGCACCAAGGTCGGCGTGTACTACCAAAAGGGCAAGCCGACCAAAGACGTTAAGATCGCCTGGATCGCCAACCCCTTCATCCGCATCTTGCCTGGCGAGAAGGACCAGGTCTTCAAACAGCAGTTCAGGCTTCCCGTGGCCATCGACGTCTACGCTGTGATGCCCCACATGCACTATCTCGGCCGGGCGATGACCGCCTGGGCCGACCTTCCGGACGGCAAAAGCATCAAAGTCATCGATATCCAAGACTGGGACTTCAACTGGCAGCTCGTCTATTCACTCGAAAAACCGCTCCGGCTTCCGGCCGGCACGACGCTCCGGGTCGAGGCCAAGTACGACAACTCGTCAGAAAACCCGTTCCAGCCGTTCGATCCTCCGCGACTCGTCACGTGGGGCGAAGAGACAAAGGACGAAATGATGCTGCTCGTGGCCCTCTACACCAGGGCATAGCCCTCGCACGGCAGAGAAGCCCCTCACCAAAGGTCCGGATATCATATTGTCATAATAATGATTATCGGAAAACTAAGCAGGCGCTTCCCCCGCCTCGCGTAAACGCGCCGACTTCCCGCGAATCCACATCCTCCCGTGACCATAATGTCCCGTGCCTGACCTGTATGACACCTACCAGCTTTCCCGCGGACGGTTCGACGATGCGGTCGCGCCCCTCAGCGCCGCCCAACTCAACCACCGACTGTACGAAGGCTCGCTCACCATCGGTGAGATGGCCCTCCATCTGGCCGGAGTCGAGGTCTGGTTCGTCAGCCAGCTGACCGGTGACCCGCTCGACGCTTTTGAGTCGAAACTCGCACGCTGCGCCACCGAAGGTGTCGTGGACGAAGCCCAGTTCCCCTTCACACCCGCAGAAATCACGCCAGAGGTCGTCGCAAACGGCCTCGCCGTCGGCAGGGCCAGGGCTGAGCGGCTCCTGGCTGAAAACCGGGACGATCTCCGCGCCAAGCAGATCAAAAGTGCCCTTGGGCCGGTGATCACCGGCGCAGGAGCCCTGCAACGGTTCGCCTTCCACCCGGGGTACCACCACGGCCAGGCGTTCCAGATCGTCAGCGCGCCAGGGTTTCCCGCCGGTTAGTCGTCCCAGTCCGGCCCCAGGTTCAGGTCGAGCTTCAAACCCCGTTTGACAAGCCCTTTTCCGTGCGCACCCGCCCACTCCGCAGGGTAGGGGGTCTCAAAACCCTTTTGCTGGTGCCAGAGCCACCGGTTGAAGCTGTCCATCTCGTCCTCGGTCTGCACTTCCCTCTCCGAGAGGTCGATCCCCTTGACCACCTTCCAAAGAGCGAGTTCTTTGGCGCCCATCGCGCTCTCTTTCTTAGGAAACTCGTACAAGTCGATCCGCGGAGCGATCACCTTGAACGGTGTCGGGTCCGGCTTTGGCTTGAAGCACTCGGACATCAGGTTGGAAGATGAGTCCCGCTGGTTCATCGGCATG
>CAZGER010000017.1:0-12948 GCA_964524565.1 uncultured Chthonomonas sp.
AGTCTTCAAAAACTGCCACTGGTCTCTTGCCGAGCAAGATGCCCTTGACACGGTACGTCGGTGCGATCGAGACGGGCGGCGCCAGCTCAGAGCCACCTTCCATCGGCGGTCCCCAAGGCCGGTTGCCCTTGTCGATGTCGCCGTGCGGCTGCGAGACCGCCACCCTAGGGGCGGGAGCGGGCTGCGGCGCGGGTGTCGCCTTTTTGACGACGGCGCCAGCGGGGGGCTCGAACGGATCGCGCGGAGCCAGGTCGTTCACGTTCTGAAGACCGGCGAACTGGGTGGGGTGCGGGGAATCCGGCTGGCCGTCTCCGTCCAGGTCTTGTGCCGGGTCGCCCGGTAGGGCCTCGGCCGTCTGGGACGGGTCGCCTTCCACGGTTGCGTCAGGCTCGGTCTCAGTGCTGGCCGCGGTGGGCTCTGTCGCCGCCGGGGCGGGCTTGGAGCCTCCCATGAACGAGAACGCGCCGATGCCGATGACCACGACGGCCAACACACCCAGGATCACAAGTTTCTTCTTTTCGTTGTTCATAGTGCCGGCCTCCGCGTGCCAGGATCCAGGAGCGCCTGCTTGGTGTCTCCCTCTGTCGCTTCGTCCTCAGACTTCTCTTCGTCTGGCTTGAACATGTATGCCTTGAGTCGCACGGTCGCGTCCAGTTCGCCAGGCTTGGCATTGGGGTCTTGGCGCGGTGTCAGGCTGACTGTCCGCACCGCAAGGACCTTAGGGAAGCCCTGAAGGGAGGAGACGAGGGTCATCACGGCGCGGTAATTGCCCTGGCCTGTGATGTCGATCTCTAGCTCTTCGTAGGGTTTGACCTCTGCGTCCCCGTCCGTCCGCTGGGCGGGAACGGGGCGGACACCTGTGACGATTAGGTTGCTCTCTCGCCCGACGAGCTCCAGTTCTTTGAGGAGCGTCGGGACGTAAGCGACCGTCGGCAGTGCCTTTTCAAGGTGCTCCAGCCTGAATCGAGACTCCTCGAGCTTGGTCTGGGACTCAGTCAGGTCGTTTTGCAGCTGCTGCTCGTCCGGCATTTTGGACTGGAGCGAGGCCAGGCGCTGCTGGGCGTCTGCCCTGTTGCCCCATTGCCAGTAGACAAGTCCGCCGCCGATGGCGACGACCGCCAGGACCAACAAAATGAGTGACTTACCTGCGTCTTGCTTCATGCGGACGGTTTCTCCTTGGCCTCTTCGGTCTCCTGTTTGGAGCCGACCAGGTCGGCGATGATTTCAAACTCGGTCTGCTTGCCGGCATCGCTGTACTTGGGCTGCGTGTACTTGAGGGTCGCGTGCTCCAGCTGGTCGGCCGCTTCCAGCCTGAGCAGGAGCTCGCCGACAGCCTCTTGGTTCGTGCTGACGCCGTTGAACGTGATCACAAGCGGTTGAGTGCGGTCCTGCTGGAACGCCTTGACGCTGGTCATCCACGTTTGCCCGGGGGTATTGACCGTTAGGTGGGTGAGCACGCTCGACCATTTGGCGGTGTCGGCCTGGGCGGTTTCCAGCGTGTTGAGCCTTGGTTCCATCTTCTCGACCTCGGCAGTGTTCGCTGCGAGCTCTTCGACGAGTGGTTCCAGTTCTTTGATCTTGTCGTTCAGCTGTGCCGCCTGGAGGTTGATCCTGGTGGCGTCGAACAGGAGCCCGAGTGTCGCCAAGAGCGAGACGGCGCCGATGCCCATCGTCGCAAGGACTCCGAGCTGGACGTTGCGCTCTTTGGCCTTTGCCGCGAGGCGTTGTTCTTGAATCAGGTTGATTAGGGGCATACCGTTCTCCTCAGGCCACCTTGCCTGTGCCGCGCATCGCTAAGCCGGAAGCCACGGCAAAGTCCAGGCCCTGCCCGGTCTCAGCCGTCGTCCCGTTGATGAATCTGGGGTTGTCGAAGACGCCGGTGGTCACCACCTGCACCCCGAGCTTGTAGGCGAGGTACTCGCCCAGCCCTTTCAGCTTTGCCCCGCCACCACTGACCATAAGGTGGGTCACTGGCGCTTGGCTCCCGGACTCGGTCTGTTGGGACTGGTAGTAGTTGAGGGATCGCCTGATCTCACGGATCAGGTCGTCGACATGGGGCTGGAGCACCCGGAGCGGCTGGTTGTCCGTCACCTGCTCTGATGAGAGAGGTGTCAGATCCAGTTGCGCCTTGCCGATCTCGGCATCGTCGTCACCCAGCTTAAAGTAGTTCTTGAGCGCGTCGGTCCAGGTCTGCCCGGCTTGCGGGATCGTCCTGGTCATCGAAAACTCACCGCTCTGGATGACGCTGACCGTCGTCATGTGGGCACCGATGTCCACCAGAGCGATGGTCATTTGGTGGAGGATCGAAGTTTCGTCCGACTCGACGAGGGAGCGGAACATCGCGAAGGCCTCGACATCGACAATCTCGGTCGAGAGGCCCGCCTTGCTGAGTGCCTGGATGCGGCTCTGGACCACTTCCCGGGGGGCTGCGACGATCATGACGTTCATGTTCCCCTCGTCGGCATCGCCAAGGATCTCGAACTCAATGAAACTGTCCTCGATCGAAGAAGGCACGTACCGGCCCGCTTCGTACCGGATCGACTTGCGGAGCATCAGCTCGGTCATCTTCGGCGTTTGGACCGTTCGGACGATGACAGAGCCGCCTGACACGCCGGCGATCGCCTTGTTCGCGCCGATCTTGTGCTCTTTCATGGCGTTTTTGATGGCGATGCCGACCACGTCCGGGTCGGTCACGACACTGTCTTTCACTGTGTCCGGGGGTGTCGGGGTCGAGACCGCCCGGGTCACCGTGAAGCCTGTCGGCTTTTTCTCGAGCTGGACCAGCTTGATCCACTTGTGCCCGATGTCGACGCCGACATAGTTGCCTTTGCTGAACAGACTAAGCGACATCCTCATCCTCCGCGTGGATCGAGACGGACGTGAGCCAGTCTTCAAGGTTGGACTTGGGGAACCTCCAGCGGCCCTCGATGAGGATGCCGGGGATCTCTCCGTTCTCTGCCATCTTCAGGAGCAGGTCTTGGCTGACCCTGAGGTAGGCGGCCGCTTCCCTGGCGGTGAGCACCGTGTGCTGTCCGGCCATGATGGCCCTGAGCATTCCGGACATTTGTTCAGCCGTCAGGAACAGTTCAAGGCGCACGACGTTGCCAGCCACGTTGGGGTGGGCGGCTTCCGGCATGTCCGGGTTCGTCGGGAGCTGGGTGAACGTTGTTTCGTTTTTGTTGGTGTTCGGTTCGAGCACGGGGCCTCCTGGGTCAGACGCCGCCTTTCGGATCGCGTCGGCGAAGTTCATGCTGCCACCCCACTGAATTCCTCGGCGATTTCCAAGATGAGGAAGCCGTCGATGGATTTGAGTTCACGGGCCATGGCCATGAGCATGGAATTGTCGGCCAGTTGGATCGCCACACGTGGCGCGCCTTCAGAAATCTTGTGGATCTGGTGGATGGCTTCGGGGGTGAACGGGCTTCGTTCATCCTTGTAGCCGGCCACCCGGAGACGGTGCAGGAGCAACTCGCCGGTCTCGAGCACGTCAAGCGGTTTGATCTGGTGCCTGACCGCCAGCCTCTGTTCAAGGGCAGGGACCTTTTTGATCTTGGGGATCAGTTCGTTCTGGCCGAGCAAGACAAGGCTGATCAGGAACTGGTCGTTCATTTGGCAGTTGAGCAGCAGCCTGAGTTCTTCAAAGGAGTTGGCAGATCTGATCAGGTGCGCCTCGTCGATCATGAGGACCACTTTCCTGCCGCGGTCGAAGTTCTCGACCAGGGCCAGGTGGAGCCGTTGGACGAGGGTCTGCCGGTTCCTGGACGTGATGTCGACACCCAGCTGGGAGAGGATCTCCTGGAGCATCTGTGTCGGCGTCAGGATCGGGTTCACGATCAGGACGATCTGGTACTGGACCGGGTCCAGCAGTTCCAGGAGCTTGCGGCTGATGGTGGTCTTGCCAAGACCGATGTTGCCGCAAAGCATCGCCGCACCCTTGTTCCGCGTGATCGCGTAGTGCAGCATCATGAGGGCGTCTTCGTGTGCCCTGCCCATGTAAAGAAAACGCGGATCAGGCGTCAGCGTGTAAGGTGCCTCGTTTAGTCCCCAGTACTGCTCGTACATCGATTCCAACTCCAGATAGGGTCGTCCCCGTATAAATGTCGGCCCGACGTTCCGGGAACTTGAGGGACTGTGCGAAGTTTTCAACTGGGAGGCCCGGGGCGCAGACAAAACCGGCCCGCGCGGTGCGACGGGCCGGGGGTGGTCCGAGTCGTGCTACTTCAGGATGGAGTCGGCTTGGGCCTTGGTCAGGCTCAAAACCGGATAGACGTTCAGGCGAGAGTCGTAGTAGGGCGACCTTTCGTAGAAGAACGCAAGCCTTGCGGCTGGGCTCTTGGCAAAGGTCTCGTCTTTGAGCCGGGCCTCGAACTCCGCTTTAAGAGCGGCATCGGTCTCCAGTGCCTTTTTGGCCCAGGGCTCGATCGCATAGTCCTCGGCGTACTCCTTGCCTTCGAAAACGATGTTGAACAGGCCCCACTTAACGAAGGAGTCCGGCGCGCTGGGTTCGAAAACCTGCGCCGCCAGGCGACCCAGGGGCTGTCCGACCGGAATGACCACGTCGCCCGGGTGGATGGGCACTTCCCGAGACTCGGTCCTGGTCGTGAAAGTCGGCTGGACGCGGCCTTCAAAGGTGGAGGTTGCCAGCTTCGGCCCTACAAAGACCGTCACGTCGGTCTTCAGGGTCGTCGCCCGCTTGACCTGGCGGTACTCGAAGCCGTGCCAGACCGAGCGCGTGAGGGCCTCGGCCCACTGGCGGGGAACGAGGTAGGCGTGGGGTAGTTTGACGGTCAGGCCCGGAAGGAACTCGTCGCGGATGGTGGTGGGGATGTCCACTTTTTCGGTTGTCCAGTGGTCGATCTCGCCGCCGCTGACATCGCTCTTGTACGGTTCGTACCTGAGTCCCTTGAACAGGAACGGTCGGGAGGTTGGGGCGGTCCTGCTGGTCAGGACGATCTCGTCGCCTTCCTTGAGGTCCCTGCAGGCGGAGTCTGCGTCCTGGCAGGCCCTCATGAGCCGCGAGCCCGCTTTGCCGCACCACTCAAAAGTCCGCAGGTTGAGGGAGTAGGTGCCGTAAACGCGGGTGCGGTAATCCTTGAGAACGTGGGTCTCTACGAGCAGGCTCGGCCGGTTGCGGGCAGCCATGTAGCCGGTCGAGTACCGTGGCCCGAAGGCTGAGAGCGAGATCCCCCGCTGGGGCGCGCGGTAACTGAATCCGCCAAAGTAGGGCGCGGTCAGGTACCCGTCGGCATCGACCAGCGGCATGACGTCGGTGACGAACTTTCGGGAGATGTCCGAGACCCCCTGGTCCATCGCAGGGCCGTAGGGGACGTCGTACTGGACAACGTACTGCCAGTCGCCACCGTCCGTGGTGTGGTTGTCGATGAAGAAGTCTGGGTTGACCGTGCCGATGAGTTCCAGGAGGTTCTGCATCTCGCCAGCGTCGGCTTTGACGTAGTCGCGGTTGAGGTTGAAGTTTTGGGCCGTCGCCCTCCACCCCATCTCTTCGGGGCCGTTCTGGTTCGGACGGTTGTACTTGGAATACCTTTCGTGGGCGTCGCAGCTGAAGACCGGCACGATCACGATGGACACTTTGTCCAGGATCGAACCGAGACGGGGGGCGCTGCCCGTGCCGCCGAGCTTGTTGGCGGGGACCACCATCTCGCGCGCGAGCATCATCGAGGCGTCTTTGCCCTCGATCTCGCCGGAATGGATGCCGTTTTGGACCATCACGACCGGCCTGGTCGATCCCCGACCGCTCCGAAAGGCGGGATCGCGTGACAGCACCAGGGCGACCATGTCCCGCCCTTGCGGGCTTTGGCCGAACACCCTGACCTCTGCGTCGTTGCTGGCGGCGTCGAGCTTCCGGCAGAACGCGACTGCCTCATCGTAGCGTCCGGTCTTGGCGAAGCCGGTCTTTTCGGCCAGGGTCTGCCACTCGGAAGGGACTTGGGCGGGCACGAGCTGACCCATCAGGATCGGGAGGGCCGCACACAAAACTGCCATGATCAGGCAGTATCCCACGAAAGCCATGACCGACGTCCAGACAATCCTTGACCTGACGTCCGAAGCGACGGACGGCCTCTTTCGCAACGCCAGGAGGATGGACGCGCAGCAGCTGCGCTACGCTCCATCTGATTCTGCAAGGAACGCCGCGGACATGATTTGGGAGGTCGCGGAGGCGGCAGACTGGTTCGCCGAAGCGATCGAGCGTGGGGACTCCTCGCGGCTCACGTGGGAGGTCTGGGGGCCAAAGCTGGAGGAGAAGGCACCAGCGGAGATGGATCTGGACGCCCTGGAGGACAAGGCGAGGGCGGCGGTCGAGAGGTTCGTCACAGCGATGGGCGCGCTGGATCCCGACCGGTTGGACGAGCCGTTGCCCGGCTCTGAGTGGGCGCCGACGCCGCGGGCCCTATGCAAATTCCCTTTGCGGAACATCTGGTACCACTACGGCCAGATCAACTACATCCAAACTTGCTACGGCGACTTTGAAATGTGAGGAAACACCCATGATCACAACTATCCTGGTATCCGCCATGCTGGCCCAAACACCGCTCAAGTACCCGGTCACCAAGACCGTGGACCATACAGACCTTTACCACGGGATCGCCGTCAAGGACCCGTACCGGTGGCTGGAGCAACCGGTTTCGGTCGGGGAGGTCCGCGACTGGGTGACGGCCCAGAACAAGGTGACATTCGGGTACCTGGACAAGATTTCCGGGCGGGACAGGCTGCTGAAAGAGCTACAGCGGCGGATCAACTTTGACCGTTACGGGATCCCCACCCAGCGCGGGGAGGCGGTCGTCTACCCGTACAACACGGGTCTGCAGAACCAGGACGTGCTCTACATCGTCGACAAGCCGGGCGCCCAGCCGAGGGTCTTGGTCAACCCGAACACCTTCTCGACGGACGGGACAGCCGCGATCAACGGCGAGGACTGGTCGATCGACGGGAAGCGGTTCCTCTACGGGACCTCGGTCTCTGGGTCTGACTGGGTGGAATGGCGGGTGCGCGATGTCGCGACCGGCAAGGACCTGCCCGACGTTGTCAAGTGGTCCAAGTTTGGAGGCGGCGTTTTGGACAAGACCGCCGAAGGCGTGTTCTATCTGGCCTACCCTGCACCTCCGGGGGGCGACCTTCACGTTGCGAGCAACGAGAAGCCCCAGATCAAGTACCACAAGTTTGGGACTGACCAGTCCACAGACTCTGTGGTGTTCGAGCTGCCGGACAAGCCGGACTGGTTCGTGTACCCAGGGCTGGACGAGTCGCGCGACTGGCTGGTGATCTATGTCCAGAGCCCGGGATCGACGAACGACCGCATCTACATCAAGGACCTGCGGGTCGCGGACGCGCCGGTCATCAAGCTGTTCGACGCGGACGACGCGAACTACTCGCCGATCTTCTTCAAGGGCGACGAGGTGTTCTACACGACCAACCTTGACGCGCCGACCGGACGGGTGATGTCCCGGCACATCTTGGCCAGGTCTGCCCCACGGGAGGTCGTTCCTGCCTCGAAAGACACGCTTCAAGGCGCATCTGTGGTGGACGGTCGCCTTGTCCTGCAGTACATGCAGGACGCCAGGTCCTCAGTCCGGGTCCACGACCTGGACGGCAAGCTGGTGCAGAGCGTCGCCCTGCCAGGGCTGGGGTCTGCAGAAGGGTTCGGCGGCTTTAGCACAGACAAGGACACGTACTTTTCGTTCACAGACCTGACCAGCCCGACAGCCATTTATCGGTACGAGGTCGGGACGAACAAGGTGAGCGAGTACCGCCGGCCCAAGGTGCCGATGGACGTGAGCAAGTACACGGCCAAGCAGGTTTTTGTCAAGTCGACGGACGGGACGCGGGTGCCGATGTTCATTGTCCACAAGAAGGGGATCAAGCTGGACGGCAGCAACCCGACACTCTTGTACGGCTATGGCGGGTTCAATGTGAGCCAGACACCGTGGTTCAGCACCAGCCGCACGGTGTTCATGGACATGGGCGGAGTCTGGTGCCTTGCCAACATCCGTGGCGGTGGAGAGTACGGCAAGCAGTGGCACGAATCGGCCACCAAGGTCCGGCGCCAGAACGCGTACGACGACTTTGTCTCGTGCGCAGAATGGTTGGTCAATAACAGCTACACCAAGCCAGCCCGGTTGGCGATCCAGGGCGGGTCGAACGGTGGACTGCTTGTCGGGGCCTGTATGAACCAGCGGCCCGATTTGTTCGGTGTCTGCATCCCGGAGGTGGGGGTCATGGACATGCTGCGGTTCAACCAGTTCACGATCGGCAAGGCTTGGGAGGCGGACTACGGCTCGCCGGAGAACGCGGACGAGTTCTTTGCCCTTTACCGGATCAGTCCGTACCACAACCTTAAGCCCAGCACGAAGTATCCGGCGACCCTGGTGACGACGGCCGACACGGACGACC
Source organism: uncultured Chthonomonas sp. (assembly GCA_964524565.1). Taxonomy (GTDB): domain Bacteria; phylum Armatimonadota; class Fimbriimonadia; order Fimbriimonadales; family Fimbriimonadaceae; genus UphvI-Ar2. The sequence goes on from CAZGER010000017.1 coordinate 8,410, forward strand.
GGGTGGTGCCGGCCCATTCGTTCAAGTACGCGGCCCGGCTCCAGGCTTGCCAGGCTGGGGGCGCGCCGGTGTTGATCAGGATCGAGACGAGCGCGGGGCACGGGGGCGGCAAGCCGATCTCCAAGGTGCTGGAGGAAGTGCGGGACATCTACTCGTTCATCTTCCAGAACATGGGTGTCAGGATCCCCACTCGTTTTTGACCGTGTGGTCTACAGTCCAGGGGTTGGCTCGCTGCCGCCCCTGGACGCGGCCACGACCAAGTCTCTGGCGGTGAAACAGACCGTCCGGTCTCCGTACCTTTCGTTGAGGTAGTCCAGCATCTCGCCGTCGCCTTCCAGGCGGGTGAACTCGGGCAGGGCGATGCAGGTGACCAGATGGGTGTCGCCGTTCGGTTCGGTCAGGACGACGTCGCCTGTCGGGTGCTCGGCGTCTGAGCGGATAGAAAGCAACTCTCCCTTGAGCCCTGGTTGCACAGCCCTGTTCTACCAAAAAAATGGCGCCCCGGTGTTCGGAGCGCCCATACCCTCTTTCAGCTTTTTCCCTGGTTGCTGTTGACGGGGCCTTGCTTTTGTGTGGCGTCTTTCGCGCCGTGGCCCTCGCCAGTCATATTCTCGGCCCGTATGTTTGCCGTCTCTAGTGGGAATTGCGCCCCGGGCCCTGTGGAACGCGTTGCCGTCCGCCGTCGTTCATAATAGAAAGGACTGGGGGCGTAAGGTTTCGACAGAGCTGGATCGCTACTTGGTTGCGAGCCGAGGCGCCGCTGGCCTCGTAAAAAGCGGCAAAAAAGTAACTGCGGATAACACTTTCGCATACGCTGCCTAATTGAGCAGCGCGCCTGCCGGTAGGGTGCCACCCTCGCCCGGTCCTGGCGTCGAAAACGGTGGATCGCCGGCAAGCTTCTGTCCGTAGCAAAAGCGGCTAAACCAACCGGACTGAGCGACTGTGCAGCCCACCCTGGGGATAGTCCAGCGCCGAGAAAAGTAACCAGGGAGACGCTCGTGGACGCCTTGTGGACGACAGTTTTGGAACCGGGTTCAATTCCCGGCGCCTCCACCAGAGCCTTGGACGCCCGTCCGGGATGGTTCTGCGGTTAACGGTCGAACTTTTTCCTCACCCCACCTGACTTTCTGGCAATGCGTAGACTCCAAGGGCTACGTGTCCCCACTGGCCTGGGACACCGGGTCTCCGTTTAGAAGCGGTCACAGGCAAGACTCTCGGCCTGCGTGTCGAGGAGGCTCCCGTCGCACCCGGTCCATGCGGTGGTGCGTGCAGAAATGTTGAAACTTGCGCCGAAACCCGGTCGGTTTTTGTTTACAATAGGAATGTAGCTTGAGAGGAAGCACATGCGGACGAAGGTCTATGACACTCGCATTCAAGCTCCCGTTGAAGAAGTCTGGGAGTTCTACACCGCGGCCAATGCCGCCAAACTGCTGACGCCGCCGGAAGCCCACCTGGAGCTTGAGGGGCCGCCCCACGGCATCACGCTCGGCGCGGTCCTATCGTTCACGACAAAGACCGGTACGGCCAAGCGCCACTGGACGCTCCGGGTCGACCACGTTGAACGGGGCAGATCGTTCCGGCTTGTTGCGCTCAAGTCGCCTTTCAAGTCGTGGACGCACACAGTCATGCTGTTCGACGAGCAGGGCGACACGCTGGTCGAGGAGAAGGTCGAGTACCAGTGGAAGTCCGGGCCGGTCGGGGCGATCGCCAACCAGGTCAGCACAGAGGAGAAACTGGACCACTTCTTCAAGCACCGGGGTCGGACGGCCAGGCACTTGATGGAATCGAGCGCGGTCGTGATCAACGAGGACCTGATCGGTTCGAGCCACGAATATGTGAGCGACATGGACCTCTCGGGGCCGACCAACCCCCCGCTTTGATGCCGGGTCCTGAGAAGCGACTGGTCCAAAGGTAACCTATGCGGCTCACATAGGAGTCCACTATGGCTACGTTGCAAGTTCAGAACCGACCAAAGACCTCGACAAACGCGGTCAACCGTCTTCGCAGGGACGGCCACCTACCGATCGCGCTGCTCAGCAAGACCGACGGCACCAAGCTGATCCAGGCGAGCAGGGCCGAGCTCAAGTCGCTGTTCAACGAGATGACAGGGCTCCCCATGTTCGATGTCGAGCTTGAGGGCGACAAGTCCCGGGTCATGCTCAAGGACGTCCAACGCGACCCGGTCAGCCGAAAGGTCACCCACCTGACGCTGCAAGAGGTCAAGCCGACCGACATTGTCAAGGTCAACATTCCGGTGAGCGTCACTGGAACCCCGTCGGCTGTCGCACAGAAGGCGGCCACGCTCATGACGCCGATGAACCAGCTGACAGTCCAGGCGGCGGTCAAGGACCTGCCCGACATGATCCATGTCGATGCGAGCAAGCTCGGTCAGAACGACAGGATCCTTGTGTCGGACCTTGGGCTGAGCAACGACATCAACGTCCTGACTTCGCCTGACGCTGTGATCGCGACGACCAAACAGCTCCGTGGCATGGCGGACTTGGGCGCTGAGAGCGATGTGGCCGAGGTCGAAGCCGAGGCCCCGACCGAGGCAGAGGCCCCCGCAGAGGCCGAACCGGCAACCGGAGAAGAAGCTCCGGCAGAATAGCCGCGCACTGGGCTCTTTACTTGTGGCTTCAGCTTAAATGCTGGAGCCACACGCATTTGAGATACCAGGCTTCTGGGTAGTTCAGGGGCACAGGGTGGTCTTCCCCCTGCGTGGTGATTCCAGCCAGCCCGAGATTCGCGCCAGCGCCACCGGCGGCATCGGCGATCGTCTCCAGCATCTCCTCTAGGGACAACTGGTAGGAACAGGTGCAAACGACCATCTTCCCGGACTTGTTCAGGCGAGGCAGAGAAAGGCTGACGAGCTTGAACAGGGCTTGCCGCAGGCTGTTCTTCTGCCCCTTGTGCTTGGCGATCGCAGGCGGATCCAGGACGATCCAGTCGTAGGTCTGGCGCGTTTCGGCCAGGTGTTCGTAGGCGTTGCCGATGACGAACTCCGCGTCCAGACCGTTCAGGCCGGCGTTTCGCAGAGCTGCCTCGATCGAGGCTGTGTCCAGGTCGATCCCGGTCACTTTTGCACCAGACTTTGCCGCGACGAGCGAGAACCCCCCTGTGGAGCAGAACAGGTCGAGGACAGTTTCGCCCTCACGGACCTCTTGTGCCAGGCGCTTGCGCGACTCTCGTTGGTCGAAGTAGTGGCCGGTCTTGAGACCGGTTTTGACGGGGCAGTCGAACTGGATCCCGCCCTCCTGGATCCTGGCAAGGTCGGGGGTCTCACCCACCAACTGTCCGGAGACCAGATCCAGCCCTTCACCCTGGCGCGCGGCAAAGTCGCTGCGCTCGTACACAGACTCCGCGTCGAACACCTCCTGGAGGCACGGGAGCCAGACCGGCTTCAACCGCTCCATTGCCAGGGTGCGGACCTGCACGACAGCGTGGGGGCCGAACATGTCCACGACCAGGCCCGGGAGCCTGTCCGCCTCGGCGAAGACCGCCCGGTAGCCCGTTGTTCTCGCGCGGACGGACTTTCGCAGTTCGAGGCAGGCCCGGAACCGGTCGGTGAACATTTCTGGGCCGGGGGATTCTCCTTCCTCCAGGAAGAGGCGGACGGGAACGTGGCTCTTGCCAAAGTAGGATCCCAGGCCGACGGAACGGCCATCGGAGTCGAGCACCGTGACGATCTCACCGTCCAAGCAGTCGGACTCGGTGGCGATGTCGGCCCGCCGCACCAGGGGATATCCCCTTTTGAACGCTGCCGCCCGACCCTTTTTTAACCGTACTTCGCCCTTCATGGGCACCAAGCTACCATGACCACCCGAACCTGGCCGCCAAGTGGTCCCCTCCTAAGAATAGGGGGCAGGAATCCCGACGATGGTAAAATGAGTGACTCGGACAGGTGGCTGAGTGGCCGAAAGCGCCCGCCTGCTAAGTGGGTAGGGGGCGATAGCCCCCTCGTGGGTTCGAATCCCACCCTGTCCGCCAGTTTTTTGGAGTAGTGGCTTGAAGAGACTGCTTTTGTTGGCGACGGCGATCGGCTTGGCCTGTGCGAGCGGCGCCCAGTCGTTCGACAGCTACATGAAGTCCCGCAAGCAGTTCGGGATCACCCAGGCCGCGGCTCCTGCCGCCTTGTCGAGTTTTGTCGGCCAGAAGGTCATCGAGGTTCGGGGGATCGTCCGCGGGTTCTTGGAGGTTGAGGGCAAGCAGCTCCTTGTGATCGAGGATCCCCAGAGCGGGCGCGAGGTGTTTGTTTCCGCAGTCGCGGCCCCAGACTGGCTCAAGAACGGCAACACTGTGGCCAGGATGATCGTGCGGGCCTCCCGCGAGTCTGAGATCAGCCCTTTGGTCGCGGACCTGATCGTGGCGAGCGCTGACTACCCTGTGACCGAGCACGACAACGCACTGGCCAAAAAGCAGGCAGAGCAGATCCTGGCCAAGCAGAGGTCGGCGCGGTCCAAGTCGACGAGTTCCCGATCCGCTGGTGGCCCAGCCAGGCTCCCGGGCAGCTTCCCGACCATCACGGGCGACGTCAACCGG
>CAZGER010000018.1:0-11413 GCA_964524565.1 uncultured Chthonomonas sp.
TCGGACGGCTGCTTTTTTTGGGGAGCGCCTGCATCTACCCTCGTGACGCGGAGCAGCCGATGTCGGAGGCTTCCCTGCTCACTGGTCGGCTGGAGGCGACGAACGAGCCTTACGCGGTGGCCAAGATCGCGGGGCTGAAGCTGTGCGAGTACTACAGTCGGCAGTACGGTGTGGCGTACCACAGTGCGATGCCGACGAACCTGTACGGGCCGGGGGACAACTATCATCCTGAGAACTCGCACGTGATCCCGGCGCTTCTTCGTAAGTTCCACGAGGCGAAATCTGCGGGGACGGACGTGACACTTTGGGGTTCAGGGAGCCCTTTGCGGGAGTTTTTGCACGTTGACGACTGTGCCTCGGCCCTGTTGTTCCTGCTTGGTGCGGCGGACCCGCCGGGGCTGGTGAACATCGGTTCAGGCGAGGAGGTGCGGATCCGCGACCTGGCCGGCTTGGTGGCGGAGGTCGTTGGGTTTGAGGGGCGGGTGGTCTACGATGAATCGAAGCCGGACGGGACGCCGCGCAAGCTTTTGGACTCTTCGTTGTTGCGGGGAATGGGCTGGTCGCCGAGGGTGGGGCTCAGGGACGGGTTGGCGGGGACATACCAGGAGTTTCTGGACGGGCTTCGTTCGGGGAGTCTCCGCGAGGCCTAGAGTGACGGTGGACGGGTCTGGATTGGCACGGGATGTGCCGACCATTTGTTACGGAAGGTAGCCCGCGGAAGCGTCGGCAGAACGCGCGCGGTGTCTCGGTGGCCCTTTTGGGGCCAAAAACAGCTAGGTAACATCTGATCATGGGCAACAAAGTGTTAGTGGCCGGAGCCGGTGGGTTCATCGGCGGCCATTTGGTTGAATTTTTACGTAACAAGGGTGTCAGCAACCTTGTGGCAGTCGACAAGAAGCCGTTCAGTGAATGGTACCAAGTCCATGACTATGCAGAGAACAAGGTCCTTGACCTTCAGTACCTGGATGCTTGCCAGGAATCGGTCAAGGATGTCGGCACAGTCTACAACCTTGCGGCGGACATGGGCGGCATGGGTTTTATCGAAAACAACAAAGCCCTGTGCATGTTGAGCGTTTTGATCAACACCCACCTGCTGGAGGCGGCCCGGGAAGCGGGGACCGAGAAGTTCTTTTATGCAAGTTCTGCGTGCGTCTATAACGGTGACAAGCAGCAAGACGTGGACAATCCGGGTCTGAAAGAGGAGGACGCCTACCCTGCCCTGGCCGAGGACGGCTACGGTTGGGAGAAGCTGTTCAGCGAGCGGATGTGCCGCCACTTTATGGAAGATTTTGGCATTCGTTGCAGGGTTGCGCGGTTCCATAACGTCTATGGCCCGTTTGGGACATACGACGGTGGTCGTGAGAAGGCTCCAGCGGCGATCTGTCGTAAGGTGATCCAGTCTAAGATGTCGGGCGACCATACGATCGAGATCTGGGGCGACGGTCACCAGACCCGTAGCTTTATGTACATTGACGACTGCACCTTTGGTATCGATAAGATCATGGAAAGCCATGTCGATTATCCGATCAACCTTGGTAGTGCAGAGATGGTTTCGATCAACCAGCTCGTGGACATTGTGGAAGACATCGCGGGGGTGAAGCTGGACCGCCAGTACAACCTGAGCGCGCCGAAGGGCGTCCGCGGGCGGAGCAGCGACAACACGCTCATCAACAAGGAACTGGGCTGGGAGCCATCGATCTCGCTTCGCGAAGGGATGGAGAAGACCTATGCTTGGATCCTTGACCAGATGACGGCGAAGACTCCGGCCTGAGGCGACCATCCGAATCCTCGTCCACGACTACGCGGGGCACCCGTTCCAAGTCCAGCTGAGCCGAAAGCTCGCTGGACTTGGCCATGATGTCCTGCACGTTTGGTCGGCCTCTCAACCGGCGACGCCGCAGGCGACTCTCACGAGGCAGGAGGGCGACCCGTCCACCTACGAGGGGAGGGGGATCGACCTTGGATACGTGATCGACAAGACCAACTTTAAGAAGGTGTTTTTTGTCGATGACGCGGCGCACGCCTCGCGGGCGGTGGAGCTGGCGCGGGAGTTTCGGCCGGACGTTGTTCTGGCGGCGAACACGCCGTTGCGGATCAACAAGGCGCTCCAGGAGGTTTGCGAAGAGTCTGGGGCGGCGTTTGTTTTTTGGGTCCAAGACCTGTTCGGGGAGGCGGCAAAGCGGCTGCTGGCTGACAGGTGGGCGGGCGCTGGCAAACTGGTCGGGGCGTACATGTCGTCGTTCGAACGGTCGCTTCTGAAGAACTCGCACGCGGTCGTCTTGATCGCTGAGGCGTTCCGCGACCATGTTCCGGCTGGATGTCGGAACGTCAGCGTGATCGAGAACTGGGCTCCGCTGGACGAAATGCCGGTCGGGGAGAAGGCCAACGCTTGGTCGGTGGCGCAGGGTCTGGACAAGACGACCAACTTTGTTTACTCTGGGACGTTGGGGCTGAAGCACAACCCGGACCTGCTCGTCCGGCTGGCTGAGCGGACGCGGGACAAGGCGGACCACAGGGTGGTCGTTGTCTCGCAGGGGAAGGGGATCGAGCACATCCGGGCCAAGGGTGAGGAGCTCGGTCTGAAGAACCTGGTGCTGCTGCCGTTCCAGCCGTTTGAGGACCTGCCGGACGTTTTGGCTTCGGCGGATGTCTTGCTGGCGATTTTGGAGCCGGACGCGGGGGTGTTCTCGGTTCCGAGCAAGGTGCTTTCTTACCTTTGCGCGGGGAGGGCGATGCTTCTGGCGGTGCCGCCGGAGAACCTGGCTTCGCAGATCGTTAGTTCTGCCGGCGCGGGGCTGGTGGTCCCGCCGACGGACGAGGACGGTTTTGCCGAAAAAGCTTTGGAGCTTTCGACCGACCAGGGGCGGCGGGAGCAGATGGGGTCGCAGGCCAGGGCGTACGCGGAGAAGACCTTTGACATCGGTTTGATCGCGGAGCGGTTCTTGCGGGTTTTTGAGTCTGCCCGCCGAGCGGTCTGACCACGCAGTAGACTCTCCTGCCATGAAGCGGGTCGTCGTTTTGGGCTCTACCGGGAGCATCGGGACCCAGACCCTGGACATCGTTCGACAGCACCGCGACCGCCTTCAGGTGGTGGGATTGGTGGCGAACAGGTCGTCGGCGCTGCTTATGTCCCAGGCCCAGGATTTCGGGGTCGGTCGGGTGGCGCTGATGGACGAAGCCTCGGCGACGGAGGCATCCTTGCCGGGCGGGATGGAGGCGGTTTGCGAGGTCGCCACCCTTGCAGAAGCTGACACGGTTGTGGTGGCGATGGCGGGGGTGATCGGTCTTGTCCCGACGGTGGCGGCGATCCGGGCGGGCAAGGACATCGCTTTGGCGAGCAAGGAGGTTTTGGTGGCGGCGGGGGAGGTGGTCATGCCGATGGTGGCGGAGCACGGGGTCCTGCTGACGCCGATCGACAGTGAGCACTCGGCGGTTTTCCAGTGTTTGCAGGGTTGCCGGCCGGGGGATGTCGACGAGGTTTGGCTGACGGCCAGCGGTGGCCCGTTCCGGGGGAAGACGAGGGGCGAGCTGGCTTTGGTGACGGCTCAGGAGGCTTTGAACCACCCGACTTGGAGCATGGGCGGGAAGATCACGGTTGACAGCGCGACTTTGATGAACAAGGGTCTGGAGGTGATCGAAGCGGCCTGGCTCTTTGGGATCGATATCGACAAGGTCCAGGTGGTGGTGCATCCACAGAGCATTGTCCATTCGTTTGTCAAAATGGCGGATTCTTCGGTGCTGGCGCAGTGTGGTTGGCCGGACATGAGGCTGCCGATCCAGTACGCGCTGCTTTATCCGGAGAGGGTCCCGAACGGGCTCAAGCCGTGGAACCCGGTCGAGTCGGGGGAGTTGACGTTCCACCGCCCCGACCACGAGACGTTTCCCGCGATCGAGATCGCTCGGGAGGCGGCGCGGACGGGCGGCACTGCCCCGGCAGCCTTCAATGCGGCGAACGAGCACTGCGCGAACGCGTTCCTCGCGGGCCTGTGCGGGTTCCTGCAAATCACCGACACTGTGAAGCAGGTGCTGGAGCAGCACGCACCGGTGCCCTGCACCCTGGAAAGCGTGACTGTGGCGGACAAGTGGGCCCGCGAAGCCTCGCAGCGGTTATTGGAGTCTGGATAGAAAGGAATGGAGCTACTCAACACAGTCTTGCACGGCGTGAACACGGCCTTGGTGTTCCTGATTGTCATCACCGTGCTTGTGTTTGTCCACGAACTGGGGCACTATCTGGCGGCGAGGCTCTTTGGGATCAAGGTCGATGCCTTTGCGGTGATGATGGGCGGGGTCCGCAAGACGGACCTGGCCGGGCACCTGGGCAAGAAGCTCGCTCCTGGCTGGATTTTGTGGGCGACGTGCGGGGGGGTCGCGGTGGCGACTTTTTTGGCGGGTTTTTACGGTCTGCAGAGCGCGCTTCTGGGCGGGCTCGGCTTTTTGGCCTTTGTCGGGCCGGTTTGGGTGGTTTCCCGCATTTGCGCGCTTTACCACGTCGGGCTTTGGCAAGGGCTGACGTGGTTGGTTTACAGCTGGCTTGGGGCGGCGGTCGTGCTGGGGCTTGGGACTTCATTTCGCGACGTGGACCCGGCTTACGCGCTGACCCTGTTCTTTGGGGCCTCAGCGGTGGCGGTGATGCTCACGTACTACCGTCCTGTGCTGGGCGGGATCGAGACGGACGGGAAGAAGGGGTTTGGCCAGGTCGATGTGGGGGGCGAGAAGGTCGAGGTCCGGTTCCGGCCGGTGTGGTGCCGGGAGAGCAAGTCCGGGACGGAGTTTTCGTTGTTGTTGCTGCCGCTGGGCGGTTTCGCGAGCATGGCGGGGATGCAGCCCAAGGCGGACGGGAGCGAGGTTTCGGTGGAGGGTGGGTTTTTCAGCAAGCACCCTTTGGCGAGGATCGCCGTGCTGTTCGCGGGGCCGCTCTTTAGCGTCTTGTTGGGGGTCGTCCTTGTGGCTGGGGCGATCTTGGGGCAGGGGGCGCCGGTGGAGTCCACGGTGATCGGGGCGGTGGTGGACGGTCCGGCGAAATCGGCCGGGATGCTGCCAGGGGACAGGATCACATCGATCAACGGGCACAAGGTCGAGAAGTTCAAGGACATTATCGAGAACGTCAGGTTCAGCTACACGGAGAGCGGCGAGGCGCTTGTGCCGGTGCCTCTGCGGGTGACGTTCGAGCGTGGGGGCGAGAGCCTGGAGCGGACGGTGACGCCGGTGATCTCTGACGAGGAGATCGCGATCGACACGAAGGACGGCGTGCTTTCTGGCGACACGAAGCGGGTCGCGAGGCTTAACATCATCGCCCAGCAGGAGTGGCGTCCGGTCGGGGTTGGAGAGGCGTTGGTTTTGGCGGCATCGACGCCGCTGGAGATGGTGGGCAGCCTTCAGAAAGTGTTCGGTTCTGTGAAGACGGCCCAGGCGAACATCGGGGGGCCGGGGACGTCGGTGCAGATGACCTCGGACGCTGTGAAATCTGGTTTTTGGTCGGTCACTTGGTTCGCGGGAACCTTGAGCATCTTTTTGGGGATCATGAACCTGCTACCGTTCCCGCCTTTGGACGGCGGTCAGATGGTGATCGGGTTCGCCGAGCTTTTGCGCGGCAACCGACGTCTGCCGCTCAAGATCCAGAACGCTTTGTTCACGGCGGGCTTTACGCTGGTGGTCTTGATGATGGTCTTTGCTTTGACGGTGGACGCGAGCAGGCAGGGCAAGCCTCCGCTCATGGGTGGTCAGCCGGTGCCCGAAAAGGCGCAGAAGTAGGGGTCGGACGGCTGGAACCTAGTTGACGACGGCGAACTCGTCGAACCTTGGGAGGAAGAACTCCCAGTCGCTCCTTGCGGACGCCCTCATGTACTTTTGTAGGGAGAGGTAGGGGACGTAGTGGGGCCGTTTTGGTTGCGTCCGGAGCCTCATGTTGGCTTGTTGGGGTGTTTTGTCGGCCTTTTTGAGGTTGCACCTGCGGCAGCACGCCACGAGGTTCTCCCAGGTTTGTGGCCCGCCCACCCAGCGGGGGACGACGTGGTCGATCGTGAGTTCGCGCGAAGAGCCGCAGTACTGGCAGGTGTACTTGTCGCGGGCGAGGATCGAGTGGCGTGAGAGGCGCAGGGTCGGCATCGGTCGGCGGACCTGGTAGCGCATGCGGACGACGGAGGGGACGACGAGTTCGCCGGTGCTGGTGCGGACCATGTTCTCTGTGTCCTGGATGACCTCTGCCTTGCCGAGCAGGATGAGTGTGACGGCTCGGCGGATGTTGCAGACGTTGAGGGGTTCGTAGTTCGCGTTGAGGAGCAGGACGTCGTGCCTCACGATGCTCCTCCCTTTGGGACAAAAAAACCGCTTGCTTGCAGCAGGCGGGTGGGTTGGGCGCGATGGGGCCCGGCTATGAGCCCGTCGCGGAATATTGGCGGACAGGCGCTCCTTGGCACAGAGATTTGGTTCATGGCACTCGTCTCCAATCCTTAAAACGATTGAGGGACCCGCTTTGTACCAGGATAACAGACGAGTTGCCTGTTTGGGGCGTCCTTTGCACGCGAACAGGCATGTTGAGCGGTAGAATCCAGTAGCCGGTGCGTCTGTCGCCGGGCCCACGGACGGGAAATTGCAATGAGCATTTTGAGAATCAAAGGCGGCGCGCCCCTCATCGGTTCTGTCGAGGTTTCTGGGAGCAAGAACGCGGCACTGGCCATCTTGGCCTCTTTGCCGCTGGTCGACGGTATCGTCGAGATCCGGAACCTGCCTGACATTGCCGATGTCCGGATCAAGCTGGAGCTGCTTCGGGGCTTTGGCATCGAGTCCAGCTTTGAGGACGGGGTCGCAGTTTTTGACACGACGGGCCTGAGGCAGTTTGAGCCGGACGAGGAGACGGTGCGCAAGATCAGGACCGGGTTTTACATGCTCGGCCCGGTGCTGGCGCGGCTGGGTTCTGTACGGATCCCGATGCCGGGCGGGTGCAAGATCGGTTCTCGGCCGGTGGACTTTCACCTGAAGGGCCTGCAGGCGTTGGGGGCGGACATCCGGACGGTGGGCGGTCTTTACGACGCGACGACCGGGGGTCTGAAGGGGGCCGAGATCTATCTTGATTCGCCGAGCGCGGGGGCCACGCAACACCTGATGGCTTCGGCGACGCTGGCCGACGGTTGCACGGTGATCACGAACGCCTCGATCGAGCCGGAGGTTGTGAGCCTTGCGCAGTTTTTGCGGGAACTTGGGGCGAGGATCGAGGGTGAGGGCACAAGCACGATCACGATCATTGGCGTGACCAGGCTGGGTGGCGGGAAGTTCACGATGCCGGCGGACAGGATCCAGGCTGGGACATATTTGATCGGTGCGGCGATCACGCAGGGCGACGTGACGGTGAAGGGGATCATGCCGGAGTACCAGACGGCGCTGGTGAACAAGCTGAGAGAGTGCGGTGCTTGGGCCGAAGAAGGGCCGGACTATGTGCGAGTCCAGGCCGGGCAAAGACCCCGGGCAATCCGGGTCAAGACGATGCCGTACCCTGGCTTTCCGACCGACATCCAGCAGCCTTTGTCGGCCCTGCTTTCTTTGGCAACGGGGGTGAGCGTGATCGAGGAGACGATCTACGAGAGCAGGATCGGTCACATTGACGAGCTCAACCGGATGGGGGCGAAACTGCGGGCCGAGCAGCACTTTACGTACATAGAAGGCGTAGAAAGGCTGACCGGATCGACGGTCTATGCGTCTGACCTGCGGGCTGGTGCGGCGCTGTGCCTTGCGGCCTGCGCCGCGGAAGGCGAGAGCATCATCAAAAACGTCCACTTCATCGACCGGGGTTACCAGAACCTCGAGCAGAACCTCTCGGCACTGGGTGCGGACATCGAGCGCGTGAACGTGGGAGAGGCGGCCGTCCAGTAACGGCCAGGACCAGTATTGAAACTCGTTCCTGAGATCGGAATCGACCTTGGCACGGCGAACATCCTTGTGTACCGTCGGGGCAAGGGCATTGTGTTCACGGAGCCGACGGTCGTGGCGATCAACACCAAGACGAAAAAGGTCTTGGCTGTCGGGAACGACGCCCGGGAGATGCTTGGGCGCACTCCGGGGAACATCATGGCGATCCGGCCGATGAAGGACGGTGTGATCTCTGAGTACACGGTCACGGAGCGGATGCTCGAGCACATCCGGAAGAAGACCGTGCCTGGGCCGCAGTTTTTGAAGCCGACGGCTTTGATCTGCGTCCCGAGCGGGGTGACGAACGTCGAGAGGCGGGCCGTTCGCAAGGCGGCTTTGGCGGCTGGTTTCGGCAAGACCATGACGATCGAGGAGCCAATGGCGGCGGCGATCGGGGCCGGGCTGCCGATTTCGCAACCGGGCGGGAACATGGTGATCGACGTCGGTGGGGGCACGACGGACATCGCTGTGATCAGCCGGGGCGGTCTGGTGATGTCGGCCAGCCTGCGGGTGGGCGGCAACAAGATGGACGAGGCGATCATGCGCCACGCCAAGAACGTATACAACCTGGCTATCGGGGAGCCGACGGCCGAGGAGCTGAAGATTAGGATCGGGTCGGCGTTCCCTCTGCAGCCCGAGCTGCGGATGGAGGTCAGGGGGAGGGACCTTGTCGCCGGGCTGCCGAAGACCGTCGAGGTGACGAGCGAGGAGATCCGGGACGCGCTGGCCGAGCCGGTGCGGATGATCGCGGACAAGGTTTGCCAGGTCCTTGAATCGACTCCGCCCGAACTTGGGAGCGACGTGATCGAGCGCGGGATCGTCATGACTGGTGGTGGCGCGCTTTTGAGGGGACTGGACAAGCTTTTGACCAAGGTGACGGGGATCCCGTGCCGGGTGGCGGACAACGCGATGGACTGCGTCGCGATCGGCACAGGGCGGGCGCTTGAAGAGCTTGACGCCATTGAGAAATCCGGGGCGGTGAACATCGATTGAAACGGAACCTTTTGGCGCTTGTCGCCCTTTCTATGGCCACTGGCGGGCTGGTCGCCCAGCCTGAGGGAATGTCCGACGCCGACATGCGTGCGGCCGTGCAGGAACTGGACGCAGCGATGTCCAAGGTGCTGAAGATCGCTCCGATGAAGGTTTCGAAAGGGACCTCGGCGGTTGCGAAGCGGTCGGACGCGGTGCGGTTGGTCCATGACTTGTTCGAGCACTACGAGCCTTCGTTCCGGACGACGCCGCGCCCGTTTAGGACCGTCGGGAGCGTGGTGAGGTCCAAGAACCAGGACAAGGACGTCCAGGACGAGCTCTTGCAGCTTTCCCGGTGGGGGTTGGTCGGCCCGGTGGGGCCGCTCGCGGCCGGCGGCCAGACGTTGACGCCGGAGGAGTTCGGCGATGCTTTGGGCTACTTTTACGCTGGTGTGGCGCTGTATTCGTACCAGCCGGACCCGGAGTGGACTCCGGACCTGGTTCCTTCTGCCCTGCCGGACGAGGAGTAGTTTTTGATGCCAAGACCGGGTGTTTCCTGTTGTGTTTTGGCCTTGTTCGCTGTTGTGGCCGTTGGTGGTTGTTCGCGGGACATCCCTTTGGAGGTGACGAGCGAGCCTTTGCATCCGGCCCCTGAGTCACCGCCTACGGTGGCACGAAAAGAGACTGGTCAGCCAAAAAGTGACCAAAAGAAGCTCCCGAGTCCTGTTGCGACCGGTGGGGAGGTATCGACGCCTGTGCTGGCTTGCGGTTTGCCGACCTATCCGGGTTGCCGTCCCAAGCCCTACGGCGACATGTCGGTGACGACCGGGGGCAAGACGATCACCATCAAGGGGTTTCGCACAGCCGACCCTGTGCTCAAGGTCGCCCAGTTCTATCTGGACGAGGCGGGCGGTCTCGGTAAGGCGTTTGACCGGCACAAGGTTCCGATGAGCCAGTCCGCGATGACTTTCCCGGTCTTGCTGAGGGCTGGTGGGAAGACGTATGTGCAGATCACGAGGTCCGAGGCGGACACGGAGACTGAGATCAAGCTGACGTTTTTTTCCGACCCGCTCCAAACGTTGGACTGAGGCGCGAGGATCACCCTTGTTTGAACCGACAATCAGACTGTGGCTGTCGCGCCCCGGTGGACTCAGGACGAGTTCCTGCACATCTTTGATCTGAGCCATGGCACGGGCTCGGACGTGCAGTCGTTTTTGAGCAACACACTGGCGGTTTGCACCTCGTGGTTCCAGGCCTCTGGGGGCTCTGTGTTTTTGGGCGACAAGAAGTCTGGTTACTCGTTGCGGGCAACGGCGGGGGCGCAGAAATCGCTGCCCAGGGACGCTCACGTGACGCACGGTCAAGGGATCGCTGGTGTCGTGGCGAAGACGGGGAGGGGCAGGATCATCGACGACCCATCGCTTGCGCCAGAACTCAAGCAGGCGGCGCGGAACCGGGCGATCGGGTCGGCGATCGTTGTTCCTTTGATCGACCAGGGGAAAGGGACGATCGGCGTTTTGAACATCTCGCGGGTGCGGGGGGAGAAACCTTTTGGGGCGCAGGACCTGGACCAGGCGAGCGCGGTGGCGGCCCATTTGAGCCTTGCCATCTGCAACGCCTCTTTGGTGGACAGCCTTCAGCAGACTGTCGAGCAGACGAGGATGGAGCGGGAGAAGCTTTCGGCGGTGCTTGATTCGGTGGCGGGAGCGGTCGTTGTTTTCGGGCCGGACGGATCGGTGCTCAACGCCAACCAAGCGGCTTCGGGGGCGGAGTTTTTGAACGCAGGGCCGGATTCGGACTTTGTGACGTTGGGCGCAGAGCTGCGCCGCGTGACGGCCGATTTGATCGAGCGTGGGACTGGGAACAGGATCCGGGCCCACGACGAGGCCTCGGACCGGACGTGGTTTGTGGAGTCGACGCCACTTTCGACGGGTGGAGGTGTGGTGACGGTCCAGGAGATCACCGAGCACGAGCGGCAGTCGCGGGAGCTGGCCAGGACGAGGCGTCTGGCGGAGATCGGGCAGATGACGGCAAGCATCGCGCACGAGATCCGGAACCCTCTGACCGGTATCCGGACGGCTGCGCAGATGATCAGCCAGCACCCGGAGACGCTTGCTGACTTTATCGGGACGATCGAGGAGGAGGCGATGCGGCTGAACGCCCTGTGCGACGAGTTTTTGGAGTTCGCGCGGCCGATGCAGGTCCATGCATCTCCGCAAAGGTTGGCGGACTCGGTCGGGAAGGTGGTGAAGCTTTTGTCCCCACAATTTTTGCAAAAGCAGGTAGTTTTGAACCTGCTGATCGAGGGTGAGCAGCCAACAATCAACCTTGATGCGCGCAGGGTCGAACAGGTCGTGCACAACCTGCTGCGCAACGCCCTTGAAGCCAGCCTTGCTGGTGGGACGGTGGTTTGCCGAGTTTCGGGGCACAGGCTCAGCGTCGAGGACGACGGTTGCGGCATGGAACCGCAGGACCTTGAGAGGCTGTTCTCGCCGTTTTTCACGACCAAGCCGGACGGGACGGGGCTGGGGCTTTGCACCGC
>CAZGER010000018.1:11423-12862 GCA_964524565.1 uncultured Chthonomonas sp.
GATCGTTGACGCCCACGGTGGGGAGATCACCGCGACATCGTCCGTTGGTGTCGGAACGACCGTGACCATGACTCTAGGACTGAACCAACCATGAGCGACAAGCGCAAAGTCCTGATCGTGGACGACGAGACGAACATCCGTCGTATCTTGCAGGCTTCGTTCGACAAGCACGGGTGGCACGCTTTGACTGCTGAGGACGGTCGGGAGGCCCTGCAGACCCTGGAGAGCGAGAGCGTGGACTGCGTTTTGACCGATGTCACCATGCCGGGGATGTCGGGGTATGAGCTACAGAAGACCGTTCGGGAGCTGTACCCGGAGGTCCCGGTGGTGATCATGACGGCGTTCGGGACGATCCCTCAGGCGGTGCAGGCGATCCGGGACGGTGCGTTTGAGTACGTGACGAAGCCGTTCGACCTGGACGCGCTCAAGAAGGTCGTTTCTGCGGCGATGCAGCCGTCTGGCCCTGCGGTCAAGGCGGGCAAGCGCAAGCCACAGGCGGAAACCGGGCGGGCGTTCATTGCCGAGTCTCCGGCGATGAAGGAGGTTTTGTCGACCCTGGAGCAGGTGGCGGACTCGCGGGCGACGGTTTTGGTGACGGGCGAGAGCGGCACTGGCAAGGAGGTCGTGGCGCGGATGATCCACAACCTTTCACCCAGGGTGGCGCAGCCGTTTGTGGCGATCTCGTGTGCCGCTCTGCCGGAGACCCTGCTGGAAGCAGAGCTCTTCGGGCACGAGAAGGGGGCTTTCACCGGCGCGGACACGGCCAAGCAGGGGAGGTTTGAGCTTTCGGACACTGGGACGCTGTTTTTGGACGAGGTAGGGGACATCCCGCTTCCGATCCAGATCAAGCTGCTGAGGGTGCTGCAGGAACGGGAGTTCGAGCGGTTGGGGTCGGCCAAGCCGATCAAGGTCGATGTGCGGTTGGTCACGGCGACGAACCGCGACCTTCAGACGGCGGTCGACGAAGGGACGTTCCGACTTGACCTGCTTTATCGGCTTCAAGTTGTCGAAATCGCTTTGCCGCTGCTGAGGGAGAGGGTCGAGGACATCCGTCCGTTGTCGGAGCATTTTCTGGCCAAGTACAGCGCGGAGAACGGTCGGCACCTGACTACGGTGTCTGCGGGGGCGCTTGAGGTCCTTCACGCTTACGCGTGGCCTGGGAACGTGCGGGAGTTGGAGAACACGATGGAGCGGGCGACGGTCATGGCCAAGCCGGACGTCACGGAGCTCGTGCCCACCGACCTTCCGGCGAAGATGCGAAGCGCGGCCTAGCTGGTCTTGTGCCGGTAGAGGAGGTTCTTTTCCAGAGCGGTGCCCTTTCGCGACTGAGTATAGGTTCCCCAACCGTCGGCATTCACAAACGCGCACTTGAACTGGTCTGGGGTGATGGCGGGATCGAACGTGAGATCAGGAATTTGCGTCGGTGAATTGGTATAGCC
>CAZGER010000019.1:0-8326 GCA_964524565.1 uncultured Chthonomonas sp.
CCGCCTCCGGGATCTCCAAAATTCCCGAGGTCGAACCGATCTGGCCGCTCACCCTCGCCTCGCCGTCCCGGATCTCTACCTTCAGCGGCCCAGAACCAGCCTCGAACGAGTTCGCCGCCAAACCGTACACCGCCAAGTCGCCCGCACCCGCCAGCTTCCCCTCACCAAGAAACTCGACGTCCACCGTCCCCGAGACAGAACCAAGCAGCTCGACCGTCGCTCGGTCAACCGGCGCCCGCTCGAACGGAACGTCCACGATCTCCACACTGGCCTGGCCCGTCCCCGACTCAAAAACGTACCGGCCCGAACCCTTCAACGACCCCTCTCCAACCTTGGCCGCCAGCGCATCCACCGACAACACCCCAGACCGGTAACCGCCCGCCACCTGCGCCAGGTCGACGGGATACGCCCCCACCGTCAAGTCCTCGCTGGACGCCGCAAAGACCGCCACCGGGTCGTCCATCGTCCCCGAAACGACCAGCCGCTCCAGACCGAACCGACCCACCAGGGTCTCCCCCAGGTTAAAGTCAGAAAAGTCCATCTCTTCAGCAGTGAAACTTCCAGATATCTGGCCCGACTGCACGTCCCAGTTCCCAGAGCCAGAAACCTCCCCGACCCCCATCCGCGCCGACAGCCCCGCCACCGAGACAGACTTGCCGTCAAACGCCACCCGGGAGGTCACACTCGGCAGGACAAAACCCTCACGGCTCACGTTGTACGCCTTCGCGTCACCAACAAACCTGATCCCGTCCATCGGCCCAGATACCTTGCCGCTCACATAGGCCACGCCAGATACCTGCTGCGTCCAAACACCCAGGTCGATCCCCCCAGACTCAACGTCAACGTCAACCGTCCCCGCCAGGGTGTCGATGCTCCCCGTCGCCGTCACGACCCCCGCCTCGCCCCGAGCCACCGCCCGCTCGATCACAGCCTTGTTGCCCGACCACCCGACCCGAACCTCCGCCGTACCAAGGTCAACCGAGTCCCGCCCGCTCCTCTCGTACAAACCCCGACCGTCGAACGCCAGCGTCACAGAAGGCGCAGCGGTCGTCCCCTTCACAACCGCCCGCCCGTCACCTGTCACGATAAACCTGTCGTCCCCGCTAGAAAAGTCCCACCGGTGCGACCCCGCCGAAACAGTCTGGAAATACCCGCCGAGATCGCCCCTCTCAAACCCGATGCTCAGCCATCCCGATACCGGCACCTCACGCCAAGTCGCCTTCTCAAACCCGACCATCAGGCTCGAACCGCCGACCGCCAGCCGCGTACTCAGACCGCTGAACTCTTCCGACTGGTACTTCGCCCAAGAAGCCCCAAGACGCCCGCCCACCGAGAACTCTCCGCCCACCAGACCGTAAGTCCCCACATACTCCAGACCCCTGGCCTCAAGCTCCTTCGGCAAGAGCCGCGATATCTCCGGCCACACGCCGGAAAGCGTCTTCGAAGTCACTCGGAAACTCCCCCGCGCCGCCACATCCCCCGACCAATCGACCGCGCTGTCGGTCGAAACGCTCCTGCCCGCCTCCACCAACGATCCCACAAACGTCCCCGACGTGCCGACGACCGCAACGACCCCCGTAAGGCGTCCGCCCCGGACGGATTTCCCAACGTTCAGCCCCGTCGCCTCCACCTTCAGCCGACCCTCCGTCCAAGGTTCGCCCTTTCCCGAGAACGCGATCCGGCCCGAACCGCTCACCACCACCCCGCTGGCCGACCACGCGCCGTACTCACCCAGATCGTCCCAGTCCACGAACTTCCCGACCACCCCCTTCAGCGGCACGACGTCCATCCTCTCGGTCTTGAACGTCACGTCGTAGCCCCCCTTGTCCGCAACGGTCCCCCCGATCCGCGCCCTCCCAGCCATCGGGATGGCCAAATCCGCGCCGAACAGCGTCTTTCCGTCCGCAAGGCTCAAATCGATGTCAGAAAGCACCCCGGTCTGCGTCACCACCGACCCACCATGACGGTCCACGTACCGCAACGTCAGCTCGTTGATCCGCACCGACATCGTCTGCGGCTTCGCCTGAGGGTCCGGCGGACGCACAAGGTCCAAGATCGAGAGCGAACCATCAACCCGCCGCTCCACCGTCAAAGACCCCTCACCCAGGTCGACAAGGATCGATCCCCCCCGCAACCGGACCGTCGCCGAACTCGCCCGGGCGACCGCGTTGCCTTCCGGGTCCGTCAAACGCACACCCGTCGCCCTGCCAGACATCGAGGCGATGTCAAAGGAATAGGTGTCGGTCGTCAAAAGCACGACCCCGCCCTGACCCGTATAACGCAATGAAAGACCGGTCCCCGGCGCCGCAAGAACCTGCAGGCACGAGTACATGTACAACGCGCCCAAAACAAGGATCAACAGACTCGGCACCCAAGCGACCAGCCCCCGGTTCATTCCCAGGAACAGCCGCCAAACAAAGTGTGCCGCGCGCCTCACGTCCAATGAGTATGACGATTCAACCGGCGACCGTTGGTCAAACAAACGCTACGGCACAACGCGCAGCGCGGTCATCTCCGACCGCTTGTGCCCGGCCTTCTCCAGACGCTCGGCCATCACCTTCTCACTGAAAGCGATCGCGTTGTAACTGGACCGGATGAACGGTCCGCTCGCCACAAACGCAAACCCAAGCTCCGCGCCGATCGCCTCGTACTCCTTAAAAACGTCAGGGTGGACGTACTCCACCACCGGCAGGTGCTTCATCGTCGGCCTCAGGTACTGGCCGATCGTCACCGCGTCCACACCGATCTTCCGAAGGTCGCCCAGAGTCTTCACGACCTCGTCCTTCGTCTCGCCCAGACCAAGCATCATCCCAGACTTCGTGTAGATCCCAGGATCGATCTCCTTCACTTTCTCCAGAACGCCCATCGTCCGCGAATACCGCGCCTGCGGACGCACAATGGTGTGCAACCGCTCGATCGTCTCGATGTTGTGGTTGAAAATCTCCGGCTTGGCGTCGCAGACCGTCCGCACCAGGTCCTCCCGACCCTGAAAGTCCGGCGTCAAAACCTCGACGATCACGTGCGGCAACCGCCTGTGGATCGCCCGGATCGTCTCCGCGAACTGCCCAGAACCCTGGTCCTTCAGGTCGTCCCGCGCGACGCTCGTCACAACGACGTGCTTCAACCCAAGGTCCTCAGTCGTCTGCGCGATGTGCCCAGGCTCGAAAGGATCCACCTCCAGCCCCCGACCGACCTTGATCGCGCAGAACCCGCAGCTCCTCGTGCAAGTGTCGCCCAAAATCATGAACGTGGCGGTCTTCTTGCTCCAACATTCCGCCAGGTTCGGACACCGGGCGCTCTCGCACACGGTGTGAAGGTTCTTCGTCCGCATCATCTGCTGGACTTCGTTGATCGTGTCCGGGCGCGGCACACGGATCGTCAGCCAGTCAGGCAACCTCTGGGCCATCACACCGATTGTATCTGGCAAACCGTTTGACCACCGGACCACGGTCCAGGCACAATGGCCCCATGGTCCTTCTGATCGCCGCCACGCTCCTGAGCCAGCAGCAACCAAAAACCACCGATGCTGCAGTCCAGGCCTACATGACCGCCCACAAGGTCGTCGGAGCCTCAGTGTGCGTCATCGTCGACGGAAGGACGGTCCACAACCGCGGATACGGCTTCCAAGACCGCGAAAAGAGCGTCCCCGCCACCGACAAGACCGTCTACCGCCTCGGATCGGTCAGCAAACCAGTCACCGCCGTCGCCGCAATGCGCCTCGTACAGGACAAAAAACTCGACCTCGGCGCAGACCTCCGCACCTACGCGCCGTCCTTCCCGGCAAAGCCCTTCACCCTCACCGCCCAAGACATCCTCACCCACTCCTCAGGGATCAGGCACTACACCGCCGCCAAAAGGGACACCTTCTTGCCCCACTTCGCCACCGTCGAAGACTCGCTCTCCGTCTTCGCCACCGACCCCCTCCTCTTCGAACCCCGCACACGGTTCAGCTACAGCACCCACGCCTTCACCCTCCTCGCCCGCGCCATCGAGTCCGCCTCCGGAAAGACCTTCGGGCAAGCCCTCCAGGAGTACGTCTTCAAACACTCCGGCACCAAGACCCTCGGACTCGAAGACCTCACAAAACCCCCCGTCAAAAACCGCGCAGAGCTCTACGACCAACCGATCCCCAACGGCCCCATGGTCCACTCCGTCAAAAGAGAGGACAACAGCTGGAAGTACGCCGGAGGAGGCATGGAGTCCACCGCACCCGATCTCGCCAAGTTCGGACACGCCGTCATGACAGGCAAAACCCTCAAACCAGCGACCGTCGCCCTCATGTGGAAGCCAGTCCCCCTCAAAGACGGCACCAAAAGGTACGGGCTGGGATGGATCGTCTCACCGTCTGGGACGGCCGAGCACGGCGGCGCGCAACAAGGCTGCCGCGCCTACCTCCGCGTCGATCCCCGGTCAAAGACAGTCATGGCCGTCCTCACCAACACCTCCGGACACCCCGTCGGAGCCCTCGCGGACGATGTGTGGAACGTCTGGGTCAAAGACTAAGCGCCGGGAAGGACCGCCAGCACTTCCTCGTTCGTAGGCTTGTACCCACGGTTCGCATCGTTCGTCCAAACCACCGTCCCGTCCAGGGAGACCTCAAAGATCCCGCCACTGGATGCAACGAACTCAGACTCATAGCCAGTCTTCTCCTTGATCGCAGCGGCCACACGGGTCGCATGGGGAAGATAGCTTCAAGCCTGACAGTAACGGATCGAGACACGCGCCATGGAACTTGATTCTACGCCACCCGGACACCCCAGGCCCCAGGGACCCGAAAGAACCCGCCGCACACTCGAAACATGAACGCGCCAGCCAAGATTGGCCTAGCGGTTTTCACCCTCCTCCTCCTGGCTGGCAGTATCGCCATGATGGTCAACCGACCAATCGCCACTAACGTCAGTCTCAGCACACAAAACCTGCTCGAAACCCCCCGGCACCCCGTCTCCGACGAAATGGCCGACGACGCCACGGCAAGGGCCGGAGCCACCGCCCCCAACGCCGTCCTCGTCGCCGACAACGGAAAAAGCTACGAGCTCGCCGAGCAGTGGTCCAGCGGCCCAGTCGTCCTCGTCATGACCAAAGACGGCTGCCCCTGCTCCATCGAGGCCCAGCCCCACTTCAGCGAACTGGCACAGCGCTACGCCACCAAGGTCAAGTTCTTCGCCGTGTTCGACGCCGACCAAAACGCCGCCGCAAAGTACGGTGCCGATTTCTCCGTCCCCTACCCCGTCCTCGCCTCACCGACCACCGACTACTTCAAAAAGCTCAGGGCCAAACAGTCCGTCTACACGTTCCTCGTCGCCACCGGCGGCAAGATCGAACGTGTCTGGCCCGGATACAACAAAGACATGCTCCGCGAACTCAACAACGAGCTCTCCAGACTCTCCGGCATCCCCGCCACAGAGCTCGAAATGACCCTCGTCCCGGACAAAATGACCAGCGGCTGCTACTTCTTCATGCCCGTCGGCACAGACAAACCAGCCTGGAACGACTGACCCTGCAACCCTATTGCCCCAGCGACGGACAGAACGGAGCAACAATAACGCCGTGAACCCAAGACTCTGGCCAGTCATCCTCGCCCTGGGTCTCGATATGGTCGGGTTCACGATGATCATCCCCGACATCCAGACCAGGGCCGAAAAACTCGGGGCGCCAGGCTGGCTCATCGGTGCCGTCCTCGCCTCGATGTTCATCGTCCAGTCCGTCGCCAGCCCCAAATGGGGGGCGCTCAGCGACAGGGTCGGCAGAAAACCCGTCTTCATCGCCTGCCAGACAATCAGCGTCGCAAGCATGGTCGTCTATGCCGTCGGCGGCAACATCTGGCTCATCCTCGTCTCCCGGGTCCTCGCCGGGCTCGGTGCCGCCAACGTCGCCGTCGCCCAGGCCGGAATGACCACCGGGCTCCAGGGCGAAGACCGTACCGTCGTCCTTGGAAGGCTCTCCGCCGCCATGAATGTCGGACTCATCCTCGGCCCCGTCGTCGGTGGACAGGTCGCCTACTACCTGGGCAGCGCAAAGGTCGGCTGGATCGGTGCCTGCGTCTCCCTGCTCGGCATCGTCCTTGTCTCACTCTTCACCAAACTCCCACAAGGCACAAACAAGGCCAGCAAACAGAGCACCAGCCTCAAAGAGGTCGTCAAAAGGTTTCCCGGCCTCGTCCCCCTCGTTGCCCTCTCCGCCGTCACCTGGTTCTCCCTCGCCATGCTCGAAGGCACCTTCGGACGCCTCCTCAAGCACCAGTGGGGATACGGCGAGAACGTCTTTGGCTTCATCTTCGCGTTCGAGAGCGCCGTCGGGCTCGCGACCCAAGGGCTACTCCTCGCCCACATCGCCAAACGGACCCACCCGAACCCAAGGCTCGTCCTCTCCCTCCTCGCGATGGGCGTCGGACTCGGCCTGACCCCCTTCGCCCCCAACATCGGCGGACTCTTCCTCCTCAGCGCCGTCTACGCCGTCGGAGCGTCCGTCGCCAACCCGACCATCGCCAGCCTCGCCAGCCAGACCGCCGGCGACGATGACCAGGGACAGATATTCGGCGCCATGCAGTCCGCCAGAAGCCTCGGGTTTGTCATCGGCCCCGCCCTCGGCGGAGCCTACTTCGACGTCTGGGTACCAGGCCCCTACGTCATCGCCGGCGTCGTCTGCCTCGTCGCCGCCATCGGGGCCCCAATGGCCACCAGACACCTCCGCAAACCCCAAGAATGAACAACCCCTACCTCCTCCCCGGACTCCGACTCTCGCCAAAGACCGTCCAACACATCTCCCGCACCGTCCCAGAACGGCTCTGGGACACCGCCCTGGAACCAGACCGCTTCACCTTTCGAGAGGCGATCGCCCACCTCGCAGACTGGGAACCCATCCTCCGCGAGCGCGTCAAAACCGCCCTCGAAAGCCCCGGCGCAACCGTCGAAGGCATCGACGAGGGCCACCTCGCCGTCCAAAAACGCTACTCAGAGTCCGACCCCGTCGCCCAGGCAGACCTCTTCGCCACAGAACGTGAAATCACTGTCAGATTGGTGCAGTCCCTCCAACCTAAAGACTGGAACAGAACGATCTCCCACGTCGAAAAAGGCGTCATGACCGTCGCTGACCAGGTCACAATGCTCCTCGGACACGACATCTACCACCTGGAACAACTCGTCCGGTATATGTCCCCCTAAACAAGGTTGAACGGATCAACGTCGATCGTCACCCGCGCACCCTTCTCTGAAAGACCCTCGACCAAACCGCGCACCGGCGTAAAGTCAAAGTCCGGCACAGCCTTCACCACCACGTGACGCCGCCACTGGTCGCGCACCCGCTCGATCGCACAGTTCACCGGCCCCAACACCTCCACAAAGTCAGGCTGCGACCTCAAACGCTCCCCAACCACCGCAGAAACCCGGTGGACAGCCTCCCGGTCCTGGCCAGAAACAAGCACGTTCAGCATCCGGACAAAAGGCGGGTACACCGCCTCCATACGCTCTTTCAGCAAAACCCTGTACAGTTCCTCGTAGTTGTGCGACCTCGCGCACTCCACAGCGACGTGTGAGGGAGAAAGCGTCTGGATCACGACCCTCCCCGGACGCTCCCCACGCCCCGCCCGGCCCGCCACCTGGCTCAAGAGCTGGAACGTCCGCTCGCTCGCCCTAAAGTCCGGGATGTTCAGCGAAATGTCCGCCGCCACGACCCCCACAAGCGTCACGTTCGGAAAGTCCAGACCCTTCGCCACCATCTGCGTCCCCACCAAAACGTTCAGGTCACCCGTCCTAAACCTCGCTAGAACCTCCTCCAACGCGCCCTTCTTACGGGCAACGTCCCTGTCTAGCCGCGCCACCCTCGCCAGCGGGAACTGCTCCGAAACCGCCTGCTCAACCCTCTCCGCACCCACCCCGAACGCCGACACCTTGTTCCCCTGGCATGCCGGACAAGTCTCCGGGACGGGCTCCGAATGGTCGCAGTGGTGGCACTTCAACCGACCCTCGCGCCTGTGCAGGGCCAGACTCACCGCACAGTGGTCGCACAAAAACCTGTGCCCGCAGTCCCGACACGTCACAAACGGGGCGAACGCCCGCCGGTTCAAAAAGACGATCGCCTGCTCGCCACGACCAAGCGTCTCCTCCATCGCCACCGCCAACCGTGGCGAGAACACGCTCGCCAACCGGTCCTTGTAAGCCTCACGAAGGTCCTCGATCACCACCTCCGGGAGCCGCGCCTTCGCCACAGCCCGCGCCGGAAGGTCCAACCGCCGCACCACCCCGCTCTCCGTCTCATAAAAGGTCTCGACGCTCGGCGTCGCAGAGCCCAAAACAAGCGGACACCCGAACGCCTGCCCCAAAAACCGCGC
>CAZGER010000019.1:8349-12761 GCA_964524565.1 uncultured Chthonomonas sp.
GTGGCCCCAGCACCACCGGAGCCTCACCGCTCCGGATCCGCATCCAGTTGTCCGTCCGCTCGACAGGCGTCAGGTTGCTGTGCAAAACCGCCACCCGACGACCGAACCGCGCCCGCAGCTGGGCGATCACCTGTGCAGTCAAGGCGATCTCCGGCACAAGGTACAGCACCTGCCGACCCTGCTTCAAGGCCGCTTCCGCGCACCGTAGGTAAACCTCCGTCTTCCCAGACCCCGTCACGCCGTACAGCAGAAAAACCTCCGCCGACCGACCGTCCACCGCCGCCCCGATCTCCCCGATCGCCGCCCGCTGGGCCGCGTTGGGCTCCGGCGCAGAAACCAGTGCCTCGCCACCATCCTCCGTCGCGATCAACAGCCCCGCCGACACCAGCGACTTCACCGTCGAGTCGCTCACCTGCCCGATCGCCCGGATCTCCTGACCGCTGAAACTCGCCGACTCCGAGCCCAAAAGCCGCATCACCGTCACCGCCTGGCCAGGCTTCTTCTTCCCCTCGGACATCAAAAAACGCTCGACCAGACCCTGGTCCGGCGTCAACCGGAAAGACCCCCCGGCCTTGGCCCGCCCCGTGCTCGGCAAGACCCCAAGGCTCTGCGACACCAACCCACGGCGCACCAGCGCCCGCAACGTCGATTTCGTCCCCTGCGGCAAAGGCTTCTTACGCGACTCCACAACCTGCTCCGACCGCAAAACCTCGATCGTCTCCCTCTGCGCCGTCGAAAGCTCCCCAGGAACCTCCGCCCCCGTCAGACCGTAAAACGTCGCCAGCCGGTCCCGGATGCCAGGCGGGGTCGCCAAAGAAAGGCAGACCGGCAAGGTCGAAAGCGTCTGCCGGGCAACCTCCTCCACCGTCGCGATCGTCTGCTGGGGAAGCCCGATCCCATCGATCACCGGCCCCAAGTCCCGCAGCTGATCCAAAGGAAAACCAAGGTCGTCCACCCCGACCTCCCGCACAGCCACCACGTAACCCACCGCCTTCCGAGGGCCAAGCTGCACCGAGTGCGCGCTCCCCACAGACTCCGAACCCGTGGCCCGGTAAGTGTAGACGGCCTCGGAACCAGCCACACGACTGTCCAACCCAACGTCCGCAACCAAGATCCGATCTGCCACAGGAAGGACTTATCCTAGCATGGGGCGGTACGATCCAGCCGTGGCCCAAGACACCAAGTGCGATGTCCTCATCGTCGGAGGGGGCACCGGAGGCACTGCCGCCGCGATCGCGCTCCAAAACTCGGGACTCACCGTCGTACTCACAGAACCCACCGACTGGATCGGAGGACAACTCACCTCCCAAGCCGTCCCACCCGACGAACACCCCTGGATAGAGTCCTGCGGGTGCACCGCCACCTACCGAGAGTTCCGTAACCGCGTCAGGGCCTGGTACCGGCTGTCCGGACTCCTCCAACCTAGCCACGCCAACGACAAAACCCTCAACCCAGGCGGAGGCTGGGTCAGCCGACTCTGCTGCCCGCCCAACCTCGCGCACCAGGCCCTGCTCGATATGCTCGCGCCTGCACAAACGGCCGGACTCCACCTCCACCTCGAAACCGTCCCCGTCGCCGCACAGACCAACCTCGAAAGGGTCACATCCGTCACCTTCCGCACCGGCGACAAAACCTGGACGTGCGAACCAACCTTCGTCCTCGACGCCACCGAGACCGGGGACCTCCTCCCCCTCACACAAACCCCCTACAACCTCGGCGCCGAGTCACAGGCACAAACCGGCGAACCGAACGCAGTCCCCGGCCCCCCAGAACCAGAAAACGTCCAAGGCTTCACATGGTGCGCAGCCATCGGCTACGACCCCCAAAACAACCACACCATCCCCCGACCCGACCAGTACGGCTTCTGGAAGGACTGCCAACCCCAAGGCTGGCCAGATAGGCTCCTCAGCTTCACCATGCTCCACGTGCAAAAGGGCGGGCCGGTCCACTTCCCACTCTTCAGCGACGACTGGTTCAACCTCTTTTCCTACCGCCAGATCGTCGATCCCGCCAAACACACCGAACCCACCGAACCGGCCAGCGTCATGAACTGGCCTATGAACGACTACTACCTGGGCACCGTCATCGACGTCCACCCCGACACCGCCAACGAGCGCTACGAAGCCTCAAAGCAGCTCACCCTCTCCATGCTCTACTGGCTCCAAACCGAATGCGGCTACCCCGGCCTCCGCCTCAGGCCAGACCTCACCGGCACACCGGACGGACTCGCCAAAGCGCCCTACATCAGAGAGTCCCGCAGGATGCAGACCCTCACCACCCTCCGCGAACAGGACGTCGCCGCCTACTGCAACCCCGGCCTGGTCCTCGCACCCCAAAGGCCGGACTCTGTCGGCGTCGGCGCCTACCGCATCGACCTCCACCCGAGCGCAAACGGACGCCCGACCATCGACACAAGTACCCTCCCGTTCCAACTCCCCGTCGGAACCCTCGTCTCAACCCACACAAAAAACCTCCTCCCCGCGTGCAAAAACCTCGGCGTCACCCACATCGCCAACGGCTGCACCCGCCTCCACCCCGTCGAATGGAACATCGGCGAATCGGCCGCCCTCCTCGCCGCCTACTGCCTCAAATACTCCCTCACCCCCGAACAAGTCGCCACCAGCCACTTCGAGGACTTCCAAAAGACGCTCCACTCCGCCGGCATCGAAACCGACTGGCCCCGCTTCCACCCGCTCTGACCACCCACAAAAGTATCGAACCCCGAACAATGGATCGAGGATAATAAGAGCGGGAGCGGTGAGAAGACTGGCCGACAAACGTTTGCCCGCCTGCTCAAACCCGATTGAAGATCGCACGGTGAAAACATGCGACACCTAGCTCGCCGGAACATGGGCCGAGGCCACACCCTGGTCGAGGTCCTTGTCGTGACCGCCATCGTGATCGCCCTCCTCGCCGTCCTCTTCCCCGTCCTGAGCGCGTCCAAACGCCAGGCCCTCTCAACACAAGAAACTGCCCAGCTCAAACAACTCGCAGTCGCCCACGATCTCTACCTTGCCGACCACGACGATGTCGAACCAGGATCAGCAACCAGAATCATCGCCGCTGGATACGCGCCCTCGTACCTCGTCGCCCTGGCCTTAGATCCGTTTCCAGAAGGCTGGGCGAACGTGCACCGGAGCCATGGTCGCGGCGGGGAAACATCGTACAAAGACTCGTTCCTGACACTCTGGGATGCAACATCGGACGGATTCTTCACCAGGTTCGCCCAGTCAGAAAACGGTGGCTGGATCGCGTCGTTCGCCCACGGATTGTCCCAGCACAAGGAAAACGTGATGCTGAGTCCCTTCACCTATAAGCGTCTCACTTTTGGCGGCGCAGTTATCAGAAGGACAAACCAGTTAAGAGAGGTGCCGACGGCAAACGGGCCCCAACTGGGTACCTCTGCCGCATGGCTGTTTTCCGACGACGACGTCCTCAAGGAGTTCCGGCGCTGACCCCATTTGCTGCCGCCGTCTTCACAGTTCTGATCCTCGCACTCAGGGCCGCCCTCTACCTCCTCTCAAAGTCCCAAGTCCTCCCGGACTCGGCAGAGAACTTCTGGGTCTTCGCCGCCCAGGTCGCCGTCGTCCTGTGCCTTCTGCAAGTGTGGTTGACTAAATCCGGCAGACTCTGGTGGATCCTCGCCGCCGCTGCCTGGCTAACCTTCGCCTGCTTCCGCGTCTACCTGACCGCCCCCGCCACCAGCCTGCTGACCATCGTCGTTGTCGAGCTCACCGAACTTGCCATCCTTGCCCTGGCCACGACCCCCTTCGCATTGCTGTACCGCCGCGCCACGGCCCGCAAGCGCCAGGCCCAAACCGACAAAGACCCTAACGACCCCTGACCAAGATCCGACCGTTCCTCACCCCGCTCTTCTGCCCACCGGCCACAGTCACCGACCCGTTCACCAACACCCACCGGATCCCCACACTCAACCGCCGCGGGTCCTGAGCCGTCGCCCTGTCACGCACCGACCCAGCGTCAAAGGCCACGATGTCCGCAAACGCCCCCGGCCGTAAAACGCCCCGGTCCAAAAGCCCGAACGTCGATGCCGGCAGACTCGTCATCTTCCGCACCGCCTCCGGCAACGAAATCAGCTTCCGCTCCCGCACGTACAACCCCAACACCCTTGGGAAAGACCCCGCCCCCCGAGGATGGCTCCCCCCGATCGAACCGTCGCTGCAAAACATCACCTTCGGGTGCCGGATGAAAGCCTCCAGGTCAGCGTCCGTCATCGCCGTCACCGCCACCGACTGCCTGCCCGAACCACCAGGCCCTTCCGTCTTCCGAAGCATCTCCTGCAACACCCAAACCGGGTCGCGACCGGTCATCCGCGAGATCTCGCCAAGGTCCTTGCCCACCCACGAGGCATCGTGGCTGTAAGCGGTCACCCGCACGTTCCCAGGCCCGCC
>CAZGER010000020.1:0-12388 GCA_964524565.1 uncultured Chthonomonas sp.
CCTGACCCCGGGCAAAAACGCCGGCAGCTCGCTGTACTGGACCTGCCCGTCTTGGAACGCACAGATGTCGAAGGCGCCCTGTGTCTCCCTAAAAATCCTGTCCCAGTGGTCAAGCGACTCGTCCAAAGTGAACACGTTTTGGGCGGAAAACTGCTTGCTGCCCTGGGGGAACGGGCTGATGAGGACCGGAACGTCCTTGGCCTGCTTGCAGTGGCGTCCGATCTCGTTGAACAGTTCAACGATGTGGGAATCGTGGCGGCTGGTCTCGTGGCACAGGTACCACCCTCCAAAGGCAGGGCTGGAGGCGTACCGCTCAGCCAGCTCGTCCACCACCCGCTTGTTCAGCTCGACCTCCTTCCAGTAGCTGCCCTTGAGCCAGTGGATCCCGGAATCGAACGTGCCCATGAACAGGGTGATCCCGTGCTCCTCGGCCAGGTCAAGGAACATCCTGGCGAGATCGTCGTAGACCGGGAGCAGCCCTTCGACCGACTTACTCGGAAAGATGCACTTGTCCTCGTACCCGCACCTGATCACGACGACGGTGTCGATCCCGATACTTTGGTACAGGGCAAACTCCCTTCGCCACTCGGCCTCGGCCCAGTTCTGGCTCGGGATGTCGTGGGTGATCTCGTCGAGGAACGTGCCGGTCAGTCTGAGCATGGGCTTCCGGGTTTGGTCACTCTGCGCCGCCGGTCGCGACGAAGGTTTCGTATTCTTTTGCCGAGGATGCGAACGACCGGGTCCACTCACGCACCGTCTCCGGTGTCACCCCGCCCTTGATTGTGAGGTCGGAACTGAGCATCGGGTCGCCCTCTTCGTCCAGGAACGCCTTGGTGAATCGCCGTGTCGCGTTCCACTTGTTCACGAGGCTGGGCTCTAGCTTACGCTCGGCCCTTCTGCCGATGGTCAAGCCAAGACTGGTGACCGGGCCGTTCGCGGCGTCTGTGTACTGGTAGACAGACAGGACCAGCCGCTCTCCCTCGTAAACGTGGAACGATGTCAAGCCCTCTTCGTCCTTCGCTTCGCGGATCGTGTTCGCCGACGACGTGTAGCGGACGGAGGCCAAGATATCGCGGATCTCGGTGTCAGAGAACGTTGTTTTGGCCGCCTGAGATCCGGCCGGAACCGCCCACACGATGGGCAGGACGGCCAGGGTTGCAGCGATGGCTGTGACTGTGGTGGAGATTGACATGGCTTTATGGTGGACCATTGGAAAGGACGTTTGCCCTGGCCAGTCTAATTCAACGGTCCTCGTACAAAAATTGTCCTGAAAATCGCAACCTACAAAGCCAACCATTTATCATGTCAGGCCGATGTCGATCGGTTTGGGCCTCGTGAGATGCGGAACCTGATTGGAAAGAAAGTCCGGCTGACTTGCATCGCGTCCAGAGTCCAAATCTGCGCCAAGTGCATCGGCACCACAGAGGGTGGCATTCTCGCCCAGTACTGCCAGTCTGACAGCACCGTCAGCTCCAATATCGTGCTGCTGGAGGTCTTCTCCAGCACCACCGAGACGATATCGAAGGCCCAGGTCGAGACGCTTGCCCACAACACTCTGGCGATCACCCCGTTCGGCGCGGCTGTGACCAGGGAGCGGAACATGGACCTTGACTTTCTCAACGAGCCGATCCAGGCACGGCTCCCAAAGCGGGAGACGCTGGCGGTCACGGCGATCGCCCCGGACGGGTTTGCGTTTGAGTCGAGCAAGATCGTGATCGACAAAGGGGGCTGCTCGCTCACGATGGAGGTCTTGGACCGGGAGTTCGAGATCCCCTTCACGGTCGAGATGCAGACTCAGGTCGGAAAGATCAATTTTGGGTCTGCCAGGTTGGGAGAAATGGACCGCGTCCCGAAAATGTACTGGGACAAGCTCCGGCGCGTCGGCTAGAGAGCCGTGGCGCGGCGGGGAACCGTCTCAATGCTGGAACCGGGATGAAACGCCACACAAAGATTGTATGCACCCTCGGGCCGTCGGTCGAAACAAGACAGATGGTCAAAGACCTGGTCGCGCAGGGAATGAACCTGGCCAGGCTTAACTGTAGCCACGGGGATTGGGCAAGCAAGCGGCAGTTCATCGAGTGGATCCGGGCCGAATCGGGCGACGTTGCCCCTGTCGGCATCATGGCGGACCTGCAGGGGCCAAAGACTCGGCTCGGCGACCTGGAGGGCGGCGTGAGAGCCCTCAAGAACGGGGAACAGGTCACGATCGGAAAGGGCGAGGTCGATCTTCCGGTGCCCTCGGCCGCTTTGGTCGCATCCATGAAACCGGGCGACCGGATCTTGCTCGGCGACGGGCAGGCAGAACTCAAGCTGAAATCGGGCGAAAACGGGACGTTCCAGGCCAAGGTCGTTGCGGGTGGGACGGTCAAGTCCAAGCAGGGTCTGACCATCGTGGGACGCTCGTTCGACGTTTCTGCCCTCACCACAAAGGACCTCGAGGACGTCACGCAGGCGGTCGGCGCAGGGTGCGACTACATCGCCTTGAGCTATGTCCGGTCCAGCGCGGACATGCGCGAGCTCCGGGAGATCGTGGACCGGCTCGATCCGACCGTGAGGCTGGTCGCCAAGATCGAGACGCGCGAGGCGCTCAAGGACATCGATTCGATCATCCAAAGCAGCGACGCCGTCATGGTCGCCAGGGGAGACCTTGGCCTCCAGATGGACATCGAGGACGTTCCGGCGGCACAAAAGAAGATCATCGCCAAGGCGAACCAGGCCGGGAAGCCGGTCATCACCGCGACCCAGATGCTTGAGTCCATGATGAACTGCTCTCGCCCGACCAGGGCCGAGGCAAGCGATGTCGCCAACGCCATCCTGGACGGGACGGACGCGATCATGCTCAGCGGCGAGACGGCCTCTGGCAACTACCCGATCGAGAGCGTGCGGATCATGGCCAAGATCGCCGAGTCCACGGAGCAGAACTGCAAACCGTCCGCCATACCGCTGGACCGACAAGGCTCTGAAGCGACCGACGTGGTCGCCCATGCCGCGGTGGACATCGCCCACGGGCTCAAGGTCAAAGCGGTCCTGAGTGCGTCGACGAGCGGCGCGACACCCAGAATGGTCGGCAAGTACAAACCGCGGGTACCGATCTATTGCGCTTGCTGGTCGGAGCGGGTCCAGCGGCAACTCTCGATCGTCAGGGGTGTCCACGCGCTGGTCATAGACACACCGCTCAACTCTGACGACGCGATCCGGAGCGCGGTGAACGGGTTTTTGCGCCACAAGCACCTTAAGGTCGGCGACCTGATCGTGGTGACCGCCGGGGTTCCCATCGGGGTTCCCGGAAACACCAACCTGATCGAAGTCCTGACCGTTTAGGGCGCTGGCAGGAACCAGATGTTGCGGAACCGGATGTTGTTCCCGTGGTCCTGCAAGAGGATGCCGGCCGGCTCGGGTGTCTCCGCGTTCCCTGCGGCGGTCGATCCACGGACCTCCAGGTCTTTGTGGATAAGCGTGCCGTTGTGATAGACGGTCATCCGGGAGTTCGTCAGCTTCTTGTCGCCGTCCCACTTGGGGGCGACAAACTCAATGTCAAAGCTCTGCCACTCACCCGCCGGGCGGGCTAACGCAAAGTCAGGAGCCTTGACGTTGTACACAGCGCCGCACTCGTTGATGAGCGGGCCGCGTGGGACGGAATTCAGGATCTGGACCTCGTACCGACCGTTCACGTACACGCCGGAGTTACCGTTCGCCTGCCCGCTCTGGCCGTTCTCGTCGACCATGAACTCCATGTGCAGACGTCCGCTCCCGTGCTTGTAGTTGGAAACGATGCTGCCAGAACCTGGTACGCACTGCATCGCGCCCATGACCCACTTCCAACCGTTCGGGCTGGAAGACTGGTTCTTGTGCCACTTGGCCAGGTCGCTCTCGCCACCGACCATGACCTCGGCACCCTTGGGGGCGCGCCCGACCGGGACACCGTTCACCGTGCCGTAGTCCTTGATCTTGACGTTCCTCCACTGCACGGTCAAGGGGTCGGCATTGTCCCCAACACCGTGGACCTGGAAGGCGATAAACCCGGTTTGGGTGAGATCGTCCCGGAAGTCTGCGCAGGCGACACCGTTGACCCAGCTGCGGAAGTGGTTGCCCAAAAAGCTGATCCGCACCTTGTTCCACTCACCTTGCCGAAAAGCCCTGCGCCCGCGGTCGTTTTTGGTGAGGTCTTGCAACCAGCCCCGCCGATACTCGTCGTACAGGCCACCTGTCCACCCGCTTTCGGTCGGGTCGATCTCACACGGATAGCCGTGGACGGCGCCGTTTTTGTAGCCACGGAACCACCCGCTGCGGTCCTGGATCCCGGAATTGAGGGTCGGCGCGGTCTTGAACTCGAGCTCGAGCTCAAAGTCGCCGTACTCCTTGTCTGTGCACAGGAAGGTGTTCGGCGAGTTCGGTTTGGTCGTGCCTGTGATGGTCCCGTTCTTGACGGAGTAGGTAGCGAGCCCTCCCCGGACGGTGAACTCGCTCAGGTCATATCCGTTGAACAACGGCTCCCAAGAAGGGGCGAGGGCAAGGGCTGCTGCGACGACAGAGAGCATCGTGGTTGCTTGGTGATACCCGCTTGAGACACAAGAAGGGCTGCCGACGCGGTGGCCGGCAGCCCATTTGCCTTGATTTAGCGTCCAGGCCCGCGTTCTTTGCCCGCCGGGTTGACCTGCAGCTCCTCGGTGGGGGCTGCGGCTGTCTTGCCGGGGGTGTACTGCGGGGCCGGGTTCTTTTTGGGTTCGGGTGGCTTGGCCTGCGGGGCGCAACCGGCCAGCACAATGGCGGCGGTCACAACCAAGAACAGGGCCTTGCTCATTCCATGTCCCACACGTACTGTGACTTGTCGGTGACGTTGATCGACGAGCCCACGATGGTGCGGTTCCAGTTGGTCCCCTTCGCCAGGTTCTCGATGCTGTGCCACCGCGCGTGGCTGTCAGCCCACAGGATCACAGACTTTTTGGTCTTTCTGAAGGCAACACCGCCAGAATAGAGCCCTTCCTCTTCGGCCTGTCCAGAGTAGGCAGCGCCGCCAGAGCCCCACCACGTCACCGGCACGCAGACTGACTGGGGCTTGACCTGGGTGGTCGTGAAGCCTGGGCAGTGGGGCGGGTTCACAAGGTTCGCACCCCAGATCGTCGATCCGACCCAGAGCCAGTCGCCCTGGTTGTTCCGCTTCTTCTTCATGGCGAACATGACCGTGTCGGCCGGTTCGGCAAGGGCTGTCTGCGGAGTCGGGTTGGGGATCCACTGGCCACCGGTGAAGGTGACGGGCGAGTGGATGGTGAAGGCATAGCCGAACTGCGTCCGGTAGGCCCAGAGTGTGTCGGCAGTGACGCCCGCGAGGGGAGTCTCGGGTTGGGTCAGTGGATCTTGGTAGATGATGCCGGTCTTCAAGTACGGCATCATGATATAAGCCCAAGGCTTGTACGGATTGCCGAGCAAGAGGAGCGGGGCATCCCCGTCCGGGGTGGCGTGGAGGACCGGATTGTCATCATAGTCCGCCATGTAGATGATCGAGGCTGTCCCGATCTGTTTGATGTTGCTCAGACTGGCGGTGCCTTTTGCGGCGACCTTGGCCTGGGCGAACACGGGGAAGAGGATCGCTGCAAGAATGGCAATGATGGCGATCACGACGAGCAACTCAATGAGCGTAAATGCGCGCACTTTCATATGAATGTTTCCTCAAAGGGGGGAAACCCCCAAGCAAATAGTACAGGAAAATTCTGAGAAGTGTGAAGTTTTTTTCACCCAGTGTCTTCGCGGGCGGTGAATTCGAAATGGCTGATCCACCACGCGGCGGCAGCGGTCAGAGCGACGGACAGCACGGGAAGGACGATCCAGGCCACCCCGGCAGAGACCGTTTGGGGCCCCATTTGTCCGGCCAGTGCCCCAAGGATGCCCTCCTCTTTGGCCGGTTGGACGTGCTTGCAAAGAGCGATCAGGTAGGGATGGATGGAAAACCGGAAGAGGTCGCCGGACATGTTCGGCACCAGCGTTTCCCACCCGAACGCGAACAGGAGGCAAGCCACCATCGCCCGGTTGATGATGAGGCTGGCGAGCACGAACAGGGAAACGTAGGCGCACGAAGCCAAGGCGACCACCACTAGGTCAAGCCAAAACGCGCCAGACTGTAGGGCGGCCCCTCCCAGGCTCCCGAACCCACTGGCGAGCCAGCTGAGCGAGGTCACGGCGAAGGTGGCCAGAGCCGCGGCGATCGTGCGGCTTACGAGCAGTTTCCAGCGGCACAAAGCCCTCGTGAGGGAGTAGACGACTGTTTTGCTCTCGATCTCGGAGCTGAGCACCTGGAGGGCGAAGATCACCGCTGCGAGTGAGGCGACCCGGAGCACGATGATCTCGAAAGCCTGGCCGTAGATCACGTCTGCGCCGGAGCCCTTGCCAAAGAAAGCCCAGGTCTTGGTGATCCCAAAGACGAGCAGGGCGCTGACGATACCAATCACGACCCGGCCCGGACGGAGGTAGTCCTTCAGGCTGGATGAGAGTGAGAACTGGAACATCTAAGCCTCCACCAAGTACTGATAGACCGACTCAAGGTTGTTGTCGGGGCTCTGGAGCCCGGTGATCGGGAGCCCTTCCAGAGCGAGGTTGGCGACGAGTGAATAAAACGTGTCCGGCTCCTTGGTTTGGACCTCGACCTCGTTGACCGTCTCGTCGAGCGAGATCGAGCTGACGATCGGCATTTCTGCGCAGAGGGCAGCCAGTTTCCTGCACTGAGGGGTTTGGATCCTGATCCTGTGCGGGTACCGGTCGATCAGGTCCCTGATCTCTGTGACGTCGCCCGCGGCGAGAAGCCTGCCCCGGTGCAACAGCAGGATGGAGCGGGTCATCTGTTCGACCTCGAACAGGATGTGGCTGCTGACGATGATCGACTTGCCCCGGAGCGCCAGGGTGGCAAGGACGTCCATGAACTCCCGCCTGCCCACCGGGTCGAGGCCGTTCAGGGGCTCGTCCAAAAGCAGGATCGATGGGTCGTGGATCATGGCCTGGGCAAGCTTGATCCTCTGCCTCATGCCCTTGCTGTAAGAGCGGATCGGCTTGGTCGCGCGGTCGGCCATACCGACCATCTCCAGCATGGAGTCGGTCTTGGACCGGGTCTCGCCGTCACTGAGCCCCATCAGGCGACCCATGCGGTACACCATCTCACGTCCGGAAAGGTGCTCGTAGAAGCTGTCGATGTCTGGGCAGAATCCCAGTTGCCGGAAGACGTCGGTATTCGCGAACGGACGCTCGCCAAAGACAAGCACCTCGCCGGTCGTTGGTCGAAGCTGGCCGGTGACGAGCTTGAGCAGGGTTGACTTTCCTGCGCCGTTCTGTCCAAGGAGGGCCGTCACACCTGGCCCGATCGTGCAGGTGACATCGTTGACGCCAATGACCTCGCCGTACCAGCGGCTTGCGCGGTCGAACTGGATCAACCGACCACCTCCACGGCCCGGACCTTGCGCCAGGCGATCAGCCAGGAAACGACGACGGGAACCAGGACGACAAACACCACCATCCCGGCGCCCGGCCTTGGCACCGCAAGTTCGGCCGCTGTGTCGAACGGGGAACTTCCGTCGGTACCGAGCACGGTCTTGTAGATCGCCTCGATCCCGCCAAAGATCGACATGTAGTGAACGTTGTCGAGCAAGTGGACGATCCTTGTGTCTCCTTTCATGCTCGATTGCGCCATCGTCGAGGTGAGCCCGGCGAACAGCCCCGCGACCAGGTAGATCGCTGCATAGGTCGCGCCGGCCCACCGGCCGCTCCTGAACAGGCTGGACATCCCGATGATGAGGGACGCAACGTAGGCAGAGGCCAGTGACACTGAGAGCACCACCTGCAAGAACATGAACGGGTTGTCGGATATGAACCCGTACGGTCGGTAGTTGGCCGCGCCATACGCGTAAAAGACCACCGCTGGCGCACCCAAGAACAGCATCACTGCGAGGAGGATCCCCAGAAACTTCCCGAGCAGATAGTCCAGCTTTGTGCAGGGTTTGCTGAGATAAACCAGCAAAGCGTTCGATTTATTGTCCTCTGCGATAGCTCCGGCTCCTGCGATCAGGACGATGGCGAGAAGGAACAGGTGGCCGACCTGGAACCCGCTCAGGAACTGGTCCCTCCAGACGATCCGACTGAAGAACTGGTTTGTGACCTCGACGCAGCCCTCCCCGTCTCCACCGCTGGCGAATTGCTCGATCTCGAAGGCGGCGGCGATCAGGATCAGATAGTGGGCCGAACTTGCAATCAGCAGCCACCAGTAAGCCTTCCTTTGGATGGCGGCCTGGAAGGTCCTGCGCATGATCACCATCCACCGGTGGCTTGGGGCTGCAAGGCCCTCCTGGTAGTTCCTGTAACTCAGGTCGGCGATCGGAGACTTTTCAGGCATGCACAGCCTCCAGGAAAGCCTCTTCCAGCGATTTTTGGGCCCTGTGGAGCCCGCGGATCTGCGACCCGCTCTCCCGCGCGGCCCGGAACGCCAGGTCGCACTGCTCTTCCAGCGTGCCTTCGCCCTGCAGCCTGTAGGTGTGGTCCTTCGCCTCGACCAGCTTCAGTCCGAGCCGGTCCGCAGCGGTGATGAACTCGCCCGATGGGGCCTTGAGTTCCACGTCGATCGGCTGTCCGCGCAGGGCCCTGAGTTCGGCGATCGGCCCCTGTGCCCGCAGTCTGCCCTGGACAAGGACCAGGACATCGTCGCAGGTGCGCTCGATGTCTTTGAGCAGGTGGCTGCACAGCAGGACGTTGACGCCCTTGTTGCGGCTGATGTCCCGGACAAGGGCGAGCATCTCTTCTCGGCCTTTTGGATAGAGCCCTTTCGTCGGTTCGTCCAGCAGCAGGAGCTTCTGACCGTGGACAAGGGCCTGGGCAAGCTTGATCCTCTGCTTCATGCCGGTGGAATACGTCTCGACGTGGCGGTACCTGGCCTCGCCGAGTCCTGTGTACTCCAGCACCTCGTGGGCTCGGCGGAGTGCCTGGTTCGATGGCAACCCGGCAAGTTCGCCCGCGTAGGCAACGTACTGGACAGCGCTCATTCCTGGCATGTGGCAGTCCTGTTCCGGCATGTATCCGACAGCCTGCCGGATCAGGGGGCCGGCCGTGCCCATGTCGTGGCCCAGGACAGACCCGCTCCCAGCGACCGGCTTGAGAAAGCCGAGCATCGCCCGAAGAAAGGTGGTCTTACCGGCACCGTTGGGCCCAAGGAGCCCGGTGCAGCCTTCTTGCAAGGTCATGGAGAAGTCGCCGAGGGCGACGAAGTGGCCGTACTTGACCGTCAACCCCTTGATCTCCGCGACTGGCACGATGACCGGTGATACCACGCATCCGACCAATCCGGTTGCAACCTGGCGCAATACAGGTCCCAAAGTCTCGGGACTCGGCCCGGTTGGGCCAAGCGACCACCCGACTTTTGACGGGACGGTAACCTGCCGCCACGATGGAGACAACACTCGTTTTGATCAAACCCGGGGGAGTTGAGCGGAGCCTGATCGGGGAGATCACCCGCAGGATCGAGCTCCGCAACCTCAAAGTCGTTGGTATGAAGCTGATGCACGCCGACCGGTCGGTGGTCGAGGAGCATTACGCAGAGCACAAGGAGCGGCCCTTCTTTAACGATGTCGTGACGTACCTTTGCAGCGGCCCGATCGTGGCGATGGCGGTGCGGGGACAAAACGCGACCAAGGCGATCAGGATGATGATGGGCGCGACGAACCCCGTCGAGGCAGAGCCTGGCACTGTCCGCGGAGACATGGCCCTTACGATCGAGGACAACCTCGTCCATTCATCGAGCGACCAGGAAGCGGCGGCCCGCGAGGTCGCACTCTGGTTCCCTGAAGGTCTCGTTTAGCCAAACAAAACAGACCGGGCCACCTAGAAAGGTGGCCCGGTCTGTTTTTGTGCTACTGGGGTTCTTGGTCGCGCCAGAACCACCAAGACTTGACCGAACTCATGCCGTAAGTCCGTGC
This sequence comes from uncultured Chthonomonas sp., assembly GCA_964524565.1. Taxonomy (GTDB): domain Bacteria; phylum Armatimonadota; class Fimbriimonadia; order Fimbriimonadales; family Fimbriimonadaceae; genus UphvI-Ar2. Next base: position 9,945 of record CAZGER010000020.1, read on the forward strand.
GTTGCCGTCGGCGAAGAGCATCACAGCATTACCCTGGCTCTTGATCGTCTTGCCTTCTTCGTCGACACGAGGTTGTGAGATGTGACGGAAGTCGACGTTCGGCACACCGTCCCACGCCTCGATCGGGTCAAAGAAGTTGAATTTGAGTTTCTCACCCGTACCGCCGGGTCGCCACCGGACGTTGTAGTAGGCCGACGTGGCAAAAACGAGGGTCCTGGAAGGCGACGAGAGCTGGCTGGTCGTGGCGGGGTTTTTGCAGTTGGGGAAGTCGGAGTAGTTGCCAGTGATGTGCATGTCACTGCCGATGACGCCCCAGTTGTAACCGATCCCTGTGCTGTCGCCGATGTAGTCGCCTGCGACGAGGGTCTGGTCTGCGCCCAGCTTGCCCCTCATGTAGCCGCCCAGTAGCCCGTCTTCGGCGTCGTACAAGAGCTCGTTGCTCTCAGATTGGCGTCCGAACCACGTCACCATCCGGTGGCCGTCGTAGTAGAACGCGATCGGGAAGGCGTCGTCATAGTCGGCCTGGTAGACCGTGGTGGCGGTGAAAATCTGCTTGGCGGCGCGGGAGGAACCCATCTGGACGACCGCCCCCTTCGCGCTCAAGAACACGGGGAAGATGAATGCCGCCAGGATCGCGATGATCGCGATCACGACCAAGAGCTCGACGACCGTAAAGGCCCTGCGCCGGGGGTGGTCCACCCTCATATCTCCATTTTAGGACGTTCCAAGCGATATTGACAGTGCGGCCACGTTGATTTTCCTGAATTGTTTCAAGATCCAAACGGAACCCAAATGTTTTTCACCTGGGTCGCGCGGCGCAAGAACTCCTGGCCCGGCGTTTCTTCCCAGTCCAGGTCCGAGCAGCACCAGGTCTGTTTCAGGTTTCCAGTGGAGGCGGATCGGACGAGGCTGGCTTCGGGTTCTCCCCTAAAGTGCCAGATCGCCGCGCATCCAAGGTGGTCGGCCAGGGGCTTGGTGAGTTCGCCCTCTGTCCCGGTCACGACGTTCCAGACCCCTGCGGGTACGTCGGAGGCCTCGATCACGCGCACGAGCTCGACCGCAGGCAAGGGGTTCGCCTCGCTCGGCACAGCGACGATGGTGTTCCCCATTGCGATGAGCGGTAGACAGGACCCGACAAAAGCCAGGAGCGGCCACTCGTTCGGTGCGAACACACCGACGGTCCCCAGGGGCTCGTTGCGCGTGTAGACCAGTGCCCGCGACGGCACCTGGTGGACCCTGCCGTCGTACTTGTCCGCCCAAGCGGCGTAGTGGAGGATCCGGCTCATGGCTGCGTCGAACTCTGCCTCTGGGTCGCGCGAAGCCGCCAGGCCGCAGGCGGCGACCAGCTGCTGTCGGGCAGCCGCCAGGTTTTCGGCAAAGTAGTAGAGAATCTGCGACCGGAGGTACGCGGTCGATCCGGCCCAAGCAGGTTGTGCCGCCTCTGCCGCTTCGACCGCGTTGCGGACGTCCTTGCGGTTGCCCCGGGCGAACTCCTCGCCGTTGACGCTAAACGAATATCCGCCGTCTGGCCTTGCTTGTTTGCCGCCGATGTACTGCTTATGGGTGCGGTCCATCCCTTGGGTGACCGAGCCGCCGACCGCAGCCTTCATCCTGGCCACCGGCTGTTTCCACGCAAGGTACTCAAGAAGGCCCTCCTGGCCGCCCTCCCTGCCGAAACCGCTCTCGCGGTAGCCGCCAAAGCCTGACGAGGCATCGAACTGGTTCGTGCAGTTGATCCAAACGGTGCCAGCCTTGACCTGCGACGCGATATCGTGCGCGATGTCCAGGTTTTGCGTCCAAACGCAACCGGCCAGACCGTAGACGGTGTTGTTGGCGAGGGCGACGGCCTCTGCCGGGGTCCGAAACGTCATTCCGACCAGCACGGGGCCAAAGATCTCCACCTGTGCCACGGTCGACGAAGGCTCGACATCGGTCAACAGGGTCGGCGGGTAGAAGAACCCGTCCGTGGGCAGGTCACACCGAGACTGGTACTTTGTCGCGCCTTCCTGGACGCCCTGGTCTACCAGACTGGAGACCCGCTCCAACTGCGACCGGTCGACGATCGCTCCCAGGTCAACGGCCTTGTCCAAGGGGTCGCCCACCCTCAGTTTGTCCATCCGCGCCCGGACCTTGGCGTAGACCTTGTCCGCGACGCCCTCTTGCACAAGAAGCCGTGACCCTGCGCAGCACACTTGGCCCTGGTTGAACCAGATTGCGTCCACGAGCCCTTCGACCGCACTGTCCAGGTCCGCGTCCTCGAAGATGATGAACGGCGATTTGCCCCCGAGTTCCAGCGAGAGCTTTTTGGTCGTGCCGGAAGTCGCCTCACGGATGATCCTGCCGACCTCGGTCGAGCCGGTGAAGGCCACCTTGTCCACCCTGGGGTGCTCGACCAGCGCGGCGCCGGTCCGCCCATCACCTGTGACGATGTTGACAACCCCCTT
>CAZGER010000021.1:0-2063 GCA_964524565.1 uncultured Chthonomonas sp.
AATCTTGCTCAAGGTCAAGGCACACGTGCCTCAGCATCCCAAGCTGGACGGTCTCGTGACGACAGTACGGATCCAGTACCGGCCGCAATCCAGTAAGAAAGTCATGGAGGTCCTTGACTGGAAGGTCAACCCGACCCCGGCTGAGATCGCAGGCATTTACTCTGAGATAGCCCGTCCCTACTGGGACTACCAGTCCGAACTCGCCAAGCACGGTGGTTCGCTGTTGGGCAAAGACGAAGACGTTGTCAACGCCTTCAACAAGATTGTGGCCACCGGCAAGATCGCCCCGCCACTGGACATCCGTTCTGAGCTTCTGGAAAGGGTGAGCGACGCTAACTCGAAGCAAATCGGATCGACGGCCGAAAAAATCCTGGGTGGGATCAACGTCCTGGTCAATGAGGACGAGATTTCCGGGTGCGAGATCGTCTCGAACGCGGATCGCGACAGCGGTGAGTTGTACGACCTGAAACTCAGCCTGAAGGAAGGCGGTCGAAAGAGGCTTTGGAAGTTCAGCCGAGAGGAGAAGGACTTCGTCCTCCTCGTGATCGTGGACGGCGTTGCGATCGCCGCGCCCCACATCGGCACACAGCTTGCTGGTAGCGAAGTGACGATCAGCAACCTTCGTGACAAGCGGCTGACCGAATCCGCCGCAGAGAAGATCAAAAAGTTTGCCCAATCTGGAGACAGGACATGAAAACCCCCATAGCAACCCTCTTTGTTTGTCTGGCCCTCGTGGTCGTCGGATGCGACAAAGGAAGCCCTGAAAAGACCGATGCTGAAGCCCCGAAAGAAGCCAAGAAGATGGGCGAGCTGTCCGACATCCAGGGTGACACTCTTCTGCCGACCACCGTCGGCACGACATCTGTTTTCGAAGTGGTTGGAACACAAGAACCGAACCTGTCGCTCAAGGTCGGGGCGAGCAAGAAGGTCGAAAACGGCACAGAGGTGAAGATCGACGTCTACCGGGGCAACAACCTGACCGACTCCGGCGACTGGCTCGTTAGTTCCAAGGGTATCAGTCAGTTGTCTGCCGGTAAGGGGATCAAGTTCAACCCGCCCCAAATGAACCTCCCGTTCCCGCTGAAAGAGGGCCAGAAGGTCGAGTGGAAAGGCACTGGCGCGTTTCCGATGGCCGAGGCCGGCAAGCCGGCGACGGGAACCCTGACAGCCTCCTACATGGTAAGGGGAAAAGAAGAAGTGGACACAGGGCTTGGCCCCATCGAGGCGATCGCTGTCCAGAGCATCACGATCTACACGTCGGGCGACCGCCGGTTCCGTCAGGAAGCCGTCACATGGTGGGCACCCAAATACGGTATTGTCCGCTACGTTCAAGGCATCATGTCGCAGAAGACCGGCGAGCAGCAGGTGAGCCAGCAGAAGATGGTCCTGCGTTTGCTGAGCGTCCGTGCTGGGAAGTAAGAGCTAGATTCGATGAACAAAAGACCGTTACTGAGTTTCGCAATCACCTTTTTGGCGTTGGTCGGCCTTGTCGCCTGCCAGCCGGATGCCAAGCCTGAACCGGCTCCGACCGACACTGGCAAGGAGACTCCCGCCAATGTCGAACCGGCCAAACCGGATCCGTCCACCATCCCAGCGACGGCGAAGACCGATGCCTTTGAGTACTACGGACTCGGCTGCACCGACACCCTGACCTACTCTTACGAGAACGCCGGCACCAAGTCCGAGGGTGGCCAAACTTGCGAGTTCACCGGGCTGGACGGTCAGAACGCGAAGTTTTTGATGAGCCGCACGGGCGGTCTGAGCATGCTCGGCTCGGAAGAGCTGGTCGCAAGCGACAAGGGCGTCCTGCTCGTCGGTGCGCAGGGGCAGGCGCTCAAAGAGCCTGTCGTTGCCCTGCCTGCCAGCCTTGCCCCAGGAACCACTTGGGAGTCCACATTCACGGTGAAAGACCCGGGCGGAATGGACGTTGTCAACACAGCCAAGCAGAAGGTCGAGGCGACGGAGACCGTCAAGACGCCGGCCGGAGAGTTCGAGTGCATCGTTGTCTCCATGAGCGGAACGCTCAAGACCAGCGACAGGTCGATCCCTACAAGCGGAAAATC
>CAZGER010000021.1:2073-2603 GCA_964524565.1 uncultured Chthonomonas sp.
GGCACGGTGAAGTTGACCGTGAACTCTAAGGACGCCGCAGGCAAGAACGTGACGTTCAACGTCGTTTTGACAAGCAAGGGGCCGAGCAAAGACTGATGCTCTCGCTGGCCCTGCTCGTCTCTTTGTCGGCAAGGGAAGAAACGGCCATGGACTTCTTCCCTGTCACGGCAGGGACGGTCTGGGTTTACGACGAGGCTTACACGTTTCGTGGCCGCACCAGGGTTGCCAAGTTCACGAACATTGCCGAGCCGATGGACGAAAAATTCGGCACGCAGTACTACCCGATCTCCACGCAAGGCGCGACCACAGAGTCTAAGGTTTACACCTACCACACGGTGACGGACGAAGCGGTCTTCCTAGCCGGGACAAAGCAGGACGAGTACCTGGAGACCCCATACGCGATTTTCAAAGTCACTGCCGCCTCCACAGCGTGGACGGTGAACCAGAACATCGACGTGCAGGGCGTCCCCACCGACTCTAAGATGGCCTTCACTGCCTGAATGTCGCTAGCGCCCATCGCGATCTGGGCT
>CAZGER010000021.1:2613-11408 GCA_964524565.1 uncultured Chthonomonas sp.
GCCTTCACTGCCAAGCGCGTCCCGCCAATCAAGTTCCAAGGCAAGGAGTACGACGCGATCCAGGTGACCATCAAGATGGAGGCCCCCGGCCCCGGGTTCGACCTGAGCACCACCCAGACTTCGGTGTACGCGAAGGGGATCGGCCTCTACAAAACCGAGGAGTCTGGCACAAGCGGCAAAGAACCCTACAAACGGCAGAGCGTGCTCAAAAGCTACGTGCCGGGAGGCCCGCATGGCTAAGGCGACCGTTGCAGCGCTGGTCGTTGTTTCCGGGCTCCTGGCCCTTGGTGGGTGCCCAGAGGTCGGCAAGGTGTCAAAGGACCCCGAACCCGAGCCGCAATCGAGCATTCCGCCCATTTCCAAAAACTTCCAGTCCAGCGGTGACCTCAAGCCAGAGGTGCTTCCACCCAAGGAGGCGAACTTGGTTCTAGCCTCATACATCATTCCTGTCGAGCTAGAAGGCAAGTCCGTCAACGGCAAGCTCGTGCTGACGTGGCTCGCGGACAAAGAGTCCAGGTCCGGGCCACCGGTCGTGGCCGAGGCAGAGACCTACTTTTTCTCCGACCAAGGGTTCTCACTCGCCGAGGCCCCTGGCGAGCGGTTCGACCCACCGATCCGGCTGGTCAAGTATCCGCTGAGCCTGGGCGACACCTGGGACTGGTCCGGCAAGCTCCAGACCGGCGCGACCGCGGCCAAGGCCACTGCCAAGGTGACCGCTTCCGAGGCTGTCTTGAACATTCCCTATGGGAACTTCTCTGCATTGTTGGTGACGGCAGACATCCATGTGGAACAGGGCACCGAAGGGGCCAAGCGGACGTTCAAGTTCTGGTTCCAACCCGGTAAAGGGCTGATCAAGCGCGAGTTTGGCCAGAGTTCGTCGCGAGAACCACGCGTCGAGCACGCGAAGCCGGTGGAATGAACTCTGCGTTCGAGGCCTCCGTTTCCTTGAGGCGGCCCAAAGGTCACCAACACGATCCATGGTTGTTGGTCTCGGCGGGGCTCCTGACCGTCACGGGGTTCCTGGCAATTTACAGCGTGACACCCAGGGCGGCGTTCAAGCAGATGATCTTCGCCGCGCTCGGGGTGCTGGTGTTTCTAGTGTTCAACCGGGTCAAGTTGGACTGGTGGCGGTCCGTCGCCACGCCTTTGTACGTGCTGAACCTGCTGATGCTGACAGCGACCCTGTTCGTGGGCTCGAGTGTCGGGGTCGCGCAACGGTGGATCCAGATCGGGTCGTTCCAGTTCCAGCCGAGCGAGCTTTCTAAAGTCCTTCTCGCGATCACGCTGGCGGCGTACTTTGCCAACCGGCAGGACAAGGTCACCCATGTCTCGACGTTGGTGGGAGCCATCTTGCACCTGGCGCCGGTCCTGTTCCTCATTTACGCCCAACCACACCTAGGGGCGACCCTGGCGGTGCTCTTCATGGGCGTGGCGGCGGCCATCTATGCAGGGGTTCCTTGGAAGTTCTTCCCCCTCGTCACGGCTTGCACCGTGCTGCTCGGCGTCGCCCTGTGGACGACCCCTGGCCTGATGAGCGAGTACCAAAAGAACCGCGGCAAGGACCTGTGGACAAAAGTGGTCAAGAAAGAGGTCGACCGCAAGGGCAAAGACTGGCAGACGACAAACTCGATCATAGCCATCGGCTCTGGCGGAGTCTCTGGCGAGGGCTACCTCAACGGTCCGCAAAAGGAGCTTGGGCTGATCCCTGTGCAGGAGTCCGACTTTGTCTTCAGCGTGATCGGCGAGGAAGGGGGGTTTATCGGTTCTGTGACCGTCCTGGCACTGTTTGGGTTCTTCGTGTACCGGGTGTGGCTTCGTGCGTTCCGGGCCAGGACAGCGATGGGGCGGATCACGTCGGGGGCCCTGCTGGCTGTGCTGGTGTTCCACTTTGTCGTGAACATGGCGATGGTGCTCTCGATCGGGCCGGTCGTCGGATTGTGGCTCCCGTTCGTCAGTTCAGGCGGGACGGCGCTGTGGATGTGTTTCGCCTCGGTCGGTCTTGTCGACCAGGCGGAGTAGCTGCCCCGGTATCCTGGCCCTCATGGGCGCGTTCTTTGGCCGAGAGTGGGGCCGGTTACTCACAGCGATGGTGACCCCGTTCAATGCAGACGGCAGCGTCAACTACAACGAGGCGGGGCGGATCGCCGCCTACCTGGTCGACATTCAGAAGAACGACGGCCTGGTCGTGAGCGGGACGACCGGTGAGTCGCCCACGCTCAAGGAAGGCGAGAAACTCGAGCTTCTTCGCGCCGTGCGCTCGGCGGTGGCGGACCGGGCCGCTGTGCTGATGGGCACAGGCAGCTACGACACGGCCGAGTCTGTGGACCTGACCAAGAAGGCCGAGGATGCCGGGGCCGACGGGATCATGCTGGTGAACCCCTACTACAGCCGCCCAGGACAGGAGGGCCTGTACGCGCACTTTTCGACCGTCGCCAGGGCGACCGGCCTGCCGGTGATGCTCTATAACATCCAGCCCAGGAGCGCGATCAACCTGGAGACCTCGACGCTCTTGAGGCTTGCAGAGACCAAGAACATTGTGGCCGTCAAGGAAGCGAGCGGCAACACGGGCCAGATCGCGGACGTCTGCGCGCGGGTGCCAGAGGGGTTCAGGGTCTACAGTGGCGACGATGCCCTGACGCTCCCTGTCCTCAGCGTAGGAGGGCACGGGCTCGTGAGCGTGGCGGCGCACCTGGTCGGCGCAGGGCTCGCGGATATGATCGAAGCGTTCTGGATCGACCCTGCCAAGGCGACCGCCGTGTCAAAAAGGCTCTTGCCGGTCATCCAAGCGGTGTTCAGCGCGCCTTCACCCAGCCCGGTCAAGTACGGACTTTCTAAGCGGGGCTTTGACTGCGAACTCACGCGGCTCCCGATCGTCGGCTTGAGCGCAGAGCAAAAGGCGGTCTGCGACAAGGCGTTCTAAACAAAACGGAGGGCCAGGTTGGCCCTCCGTCTTTGCTCGTTAGATGGACTCTTACTTGCGGCGTCGCTTGAGTGCGAGGGCGCCGAGTCCAGCGAGGACCGCCATCGTCGCGGGCTCCGGAACGCCAGCGATCTCGACCGATCCGACTGAACCGTAGCCGCTACTGATCGTCGTCCTGCCGAAGGCGTTGGTGTAGTGGAAGAGGTTGCCGCTCCAGTCCATAGCGAAGTACTGGTTGCCAGCCGCATCAAAGGCGATGTCAGAGTCGTTGATGCCGCCCGGGGTAGCCAGGAGCGTGCTGGAGCCGTTCGCCAGGTTCACCGAGTAGATGTTCCCGCCGCCAGCGTTGACGTGGATCATTCGGCCGTTCGCGCTGTCCCAGGTGTAGCCGCCGGGATAGTCGCTGTTGTTCCCGATCAGGGTTGCAGCGCCGGTGTTCTTGTCGATGGCGTACACGTTGCCCGCCGTGGACTGTCCGTACAGCCGGCCAGCGCCATCGGCACCCAGCGTGAACATATCGTTCACACCGTGGCCACCGACCAGGGTCGCAGCGCCAGTCGAAAGGTTCACGGTGTACAGGTTGTTGACACCCCGCCCTGCCACAAAGAACATGGTTCCAGTGGTGTTGTCAAAAGCAAGGTCGCCAAACTGCCCGCCGGTCCCGAGGCCACCGATGGTGCTCGAAACGAACGTATTGGTGTTCACGGTCCGCAGAGTGTTGGATCCGTCCTCCACATAGTAGAGGTTTGCAGCAAAAGCCGGAACGACAGCTGCCAACGCGATGCACGAAAATGTGAGTTTCATATCTATCCTCACCCAGAGAATAACACGGGGAACCACCAGTAAGGTGCCACCTAGCAAAAACCTGGTAATTAGATCGACAGAATGTGCCCTTTTACCTAATCGCTTTGTTGGGCAAACGGGCTGGAGTAGTTGGGCGGCTCCTTCGTGATCCAGACATCGTGCGGGTGGGATTCCAGGAGCCCGGCGTTCGTGATCCGGACAAACTCGGCAAGGTCGCGAAGGTCTTGAAGGCTGCCGGCGCCCACATAGCCCATACCTGATCGCAAACCACCGATGAGCTGGGTAACCGTCTCAGACAACGGACCCTTGAACGGCACCCGCCCCTCGACACCCTCCGGCACCAGGCCCTTGCTGGTGTCCTTGATGGCAAAGTACCGGTCGCTGGAGCCTTGCTTCATCGCGCCGATGCTGCCCATGCCCCGGTAGACCTTGTAAGCCCTGTTCCGGTAGATCTCAGTGTCCCCGGGAGATTCTTCGCATCCGGCGAACATGTTGCCCATCATCACGCAGCTTGCCCCGGCCGCCAGCGCCTTGACGATGTCGCCAGACGACCTGATCCCTCCGTCCGCGATCGTGGGGATGCCAAGACGGTTGGCCTCCTCGCAGCTGTCGAGGATGGCGGTGAACTGCGGGACACCGACACCAGCGACGACGCGGGTCGTGCAGATAGAGCCTGCGCCGATCCCAAGCCGGAGCGCGTCGGCTCCGACGGCGTGCAGGTCCCGAACGCCTTCCTTGGTCGCGACGTTGCCAGCAATGACCTTGAGGTCTGGCAGACGGTCTTTGAGCATCTTTGTGCAGTCGATGACACCTTGGCTCTGGCCGTGGGCCGCATCGATCACGACAAAGTCTGCACCCGCCTCCATGAGTGCCTTGGCCCGCTCGTACGGTTCGCGCAACGGCCCGATGGCAGCCCCGCACACCAGCCTGCCTTTCTCGTCTTTGGTGGCATGGGGGTGACGCTTGACCTTCTCGATGTCCTTGATCGTGATGAGGCCCTTGAGACGGCCCTCGTCATCGACTATCGGGAGTTTTTCGATCCGGTGCTCTCCAAGAAGTTTTTCGGCCTGGTCCAAAGTGGTGCCAGGCCGTCCGGTGATGAGTCCCTTGGAGGTCATCCGGTCCGAAATCGGCTTGGAAAAGTCGTGCTCAAACCGAATGTCGCGGTTCGTCAGGATCCCGACGAGCATCCCTTCACTGTCCGTGATTGGGACACCGCTGATATGGAAGTGCTCCATGAGGTCGACCGCGCTCTGGATCGTCTTTTCTGCCGTGAGCTGGATCGGGTCGGTGATGACCCCGTGCTCACTGCGTTTCACCCGGTCAACGTGCTTGGCCTGTTCCTCGATCGGCATGTTCCGGTGGATGACCCCGACGCCACCTTCACGGGCGATGGCAATGGCCAAGCGCGCCTCGCTGACCGTGTCCATCGGCGCCGACACGATCGGTACGGTCAGGCGCACGTTCGGCAGCAGTTGGGTGGAAGTGTCGACCTGGCTCGGGAGGACAGACGTCCTTTTGGGCACCAGGAGCACGTCGTCGAAAGAAAGTCCGTCTCGGAACTCAGGCATAACGTGCAATTCAGTATGGCACCGTCCCCGGCACGGTCCAGGGCTGGTGCTACTCCACGACGCCGCGCTGGAAACGGACCTCGCAGACCGTCCAGCCGAGTTGGTTGGTGATCGAGAAGGTGCCGCCGAGCGCACCGACGAGGGAGCGGATGATCTTGAGGCCAAGGCGACCGTCGGTCGCAGGGTCAAAACCCTCTGGGACGGTCGCGCCGTCGTTGCTGACCCACACGCGGACCTCAGGGTCGTGGTCCTCGACCGTGACATGGATCGATCCCGAATCGGCGTCCTCAAAGCCGTGTTCGATCGCGTTCTGGATCAGCTCGTTCATTACGAGAGACATCTGGGTGGCCTGGGTCGTGTTCAGGAACACGTCGTCGCCCCGGAACTCGAAGTTGATCTGCTTGTCCGGGCTGATGAAGGAAAGTTGCTGGTGGTGGGCGAGGGTTTCGGCGATACTCTTGATCCCAACGTGGTCCAGGTCGTCGCGGCTGAGGAGGTCGTGGACCGTCGCGATGGCCCCGATCCTGGCCAAAGAGTCGGAGACCGCGTCCTCGAGCGTCTTGTAGTGGGACTGCTGGATCTGGAGCCGGAGCAGCGAGGCCACCTGCTGCAGGTTGTTCTTGACCCGGTGGTGCATCTCCTGCATGAGGGTGTGCCGAACCTGCAGCTTGGCGTTTTCGATGCTCAGGCTCGCCTGCCTCGCCAAGGTCTCCAGAGCGTCGATCTCCTCTTGCGGGAATGTGCGCTGGTCCTGTGAGTAGCAGCTCAAGACCCCGATCGGTCGGCCCTGGATCACGAGCGGGACGCACACCATCGAGCGGAGCCCCTGGTCGACGGCCAGTTCGTGGCCGATGTAGTCCGGACTGGTCTGGACGTCTGTGACGACGACCGGCTTCATCAGGCTGATCGCCCTGCCCGCGATGGACTCTCCGAGCTTGATCGCCTGCTTTTTGTGGTAGGCGCGGTTGTCCGACTGCGTCGCCCGGAGGACCAGCTCTTGCCGGTTCTCGTCCAGGAGCCGGACTGTGACGACGCGGTACCCAAACCGCTCCGCCGTCAGGTGGACGAGCAGCTGGAGGATCTCTTCCAGGTACGGGCTCTCGGAAAGGACACGCGCCACTTGAGACGCCTGCCCGAGCCTGTCGTCGGTCCCAGCGGTGAACGCTCGTGAAAGGGGGAGGTACGCGGCCGAAAAGTCCTCGATCAGGCAGCCAAGGCGCTCGATCTCTGCCTTTGTGCCTTTCCAAGGTTTCCCCATCCGCAGATGGACGACCCCTCCCGGGCCCTGACCGGTGAGAAACGGAGCGACGTGGGCTGACTCGTACGGCTCGCTGTCTTCACCGGGAAAGTTCTTGTGGGCGGCGTGGTCGGCCAGACCGGAGCAAACGTGAAGGGGCTTGCCCGACTTGTACGCCGTCCCCACCAGCCCGACACCCCTGCCCAACCGCAGCCGACCGGCCACCTCCGGATGGGCGGTCGAGGCCCGCACAACGAGGGAGTCGTGGGTGCCGGGGGTGAGGATCTCGCACGCGTCTGCGAGGGACTCTTCGCAGAACCACTCGGCCGCCTCGGCCAGGAAGGCATCTTCGGAGGTGACCTCCTTCGCACGCGCCATGAGTCTGCGAAGGGCCGACATCGCTTAACCCGGGACGATCGCGGTCGTCCTCATTTTCGCGGGATCAAAGACGGTCTGGGCGAGTTCCCGGACCTGCTCGACTGTGACGGCGTTGATCTTGTCCAGGGTCTCCTCCACTGAGACCTGGCGACCAAAGACGATCTCGTTCTTCGTCATCCGGTTCATCCGGGAGCTCGTGCTCTCCAGACCGATCACCATGTTGCCGGCGATCTGGCGCTTGACTTTGTCGACCTCGGACTGCTCTGGCCCGGGCCGGGCCATCTTTTCCAGCTCGTCGGCCACGACCTTTTGGACCTCCTGCCAAGTTTGCGCACCCGTGCCACCGTAGACTGTGAACGCCCCGCCGGAAGTGTAGGCCAGCATGTAGCTGCCAATGGCATAGGCAAGCCCCCGCTTTTCACGGACCTCCTGGAAGAGTCGGCTGCTCATGCCCCCGCCCAGCACCCCGTCCAAAACGACGTAGGTGTAGAAAGACGGGTCGTGGTGAGAGACACCTTCGGTGCCGATGCAGAAATGCACCTGCTCGACGTCCTGCGCGATTTCCTGGAACCCAGGTTGGTGGGTCGGGGCGTCGAAAGTCGCCTCGGCCCCGCCCGTGGCAAGGCCAGAGAGCGCGCCAGCGGCCAGGTCGACGATCTGGGCGTGGTCCACCTTGCCAGCGGCGGCAACAATGATGTTGGAACCCGTGTACCGGCGGGCCAGATATGCCCGGAGCGCCCCGGGATCGAACGACAGGACGGACTCTTTGGTACCGATCACCGGCAGACCAAGTTGGTGGCTCGGCCACAACCCTTGGATGTGGAGGTCGTGAACGTGGTCGCCGGGTTCGTCCTCTGAGCGTTTGATCTCTTCGATGACGACGCCCTTTTCGCGGTCCAGCTCTTGCTGGTCCAGGACCGAGCCGGTCAGCATGTCGGCAAGAACGTCGATCCCGACCGGGACATCGTCGGCCAGCACTCGGCAGTAGTAGCAGGTGCGCTCTTTGTCTGTGAAGGCGTTCAGCATGCCTCCCCTGCCCTCGATCTCCTCGGCGATCTGCTGCGAGGTGCGCCGCTCGGTGCCCTTAAAGAGCATGTGTTCAATGAAATGGGTGATCCCTGCCTCGTTCGGAAGCTCGTGGATCGAGCCTGTGAGGCACCAAACCCCCACTGCCGCCGAACCGACGTGGTCCAGCTGTTCGGTTAGGATCCTGACCCCGTTCGGCAGGGTCGTTTTCTGGAACCCTTCCACCTAGCCGATCCTTCCGATCGCGGCGGAGATCCCTTCGATGACGACCCTCACTTGGTCGCCAGGCATGAGCCCTCGTCCCAGGTTGGTCTCTTCCAGGTTGGGGAACGGCAGGCTGGGCCATGCAACGAACTCCCCTGCCGTGACGCCCGCCCCCTGGCTCGCCCGTGACAAGAGTTCTGCAAAGGACCGGTCGAAAACGTAGTCGGTCGGGCCGTCTATCTTCTCGCTGTTCACGAAGACAGAATAGCCGAACTGGAACTGCGTCCGACTCTCACGGACCAGGTAGTCGGCCATCTCCTCTGGGGTCACGACAAAGTTCGCGGCGATCATGCCCAGATCTCGGCTTTTGGACCAGTTGTGCGGATCGTCACGGTCGGGCCGGGAGAGGTCGACCAGGCATACAAGGAACGTGTACCCAAGGATGAAAGACTCGGCCTCCCGTTCTTCGATCAGCGCACCAGAGTCTTTAACGACCCCGCCGACGCGGACCTCGATCCCCACCTCTGTGACATCCGGTGGGAGCCGGAGCGTTTCGTCCGCCCCCGTGATGGTGGCTGGGTTGAGGAACGTGTACCCGAGATCCCACTCACCGGGAGCGACCTGGACAGGTTCGAAAACCCTCAGCGCGGCGGGC
>CAZGER010000021.1:11418-12280 GCA_964524565.1 uncultured Chthonomonas sp.
CGTTTCGGCGGGCGCGCTGGCCTTCTTCTTCCGCTCAGCGCGGCGGGCCTTCCGATCGGGCTGAGGAACCTCACATCGGTCGGTTCGTGGATGCCGATCGCGTTGACACCGTCGGTCTCGTAGACCTTGCTTTGGTGGTAAATGCCCGAGCGGGGTTCGTCCGGATGGGACACAAGGACGAACCGACAAAGTTTCATTCGCCGAGGGTACCGGCGAACCTGCCACCGCTTGTAGCCCCGTCCTATCTGGGGGCAGGCTTTCCGAGTTTGGCCAACAGCCACGCAAGGGACTCTTTCATCGCCTCGACGCACTTGGGGCTATTGACATCGATCGTGTGCCCCATGCCCTCGATCATGCGCACCTGGTGCTCCACGTTCGAGGATTTCAAGACGGCCGAGAGCCGGTCAACCTGTTTGGGCGGAACGAGGGTGTCAGCCAGACCGTGGATCGTGAACACAGGCGAAGCCTTGGCGTCCATGTGGGTCACCGGGCTGAACGAGGCGATCTCTGGGAGCGTCTTGTCGTACTTTTTGCCGAGCACGGACTGGCAAAGGATGCCTGCGACGATCGGGTCGAAGTCCTCCCGCAGGTCTGTCGGCCCGAAAAAGTTGAGCACTGCCTTGACCCGGCTTGACTGGTCCCTGTACTCAGAAGTCTTGGTGTCGTTGGTGTCCATCGAGCCAAGGAGCAGCGAGAGGTGCCCGCCCGCGCTGGCGCCTGCGGCGGCAAAGTTGGCCGGATCGATCCTGTACTCCTTGGCGTTCGCGCGGAAGAACCTGACAGCCGCCTGACAGTCGTCGATCATCGCCGGCCACTTGTCCTGCGGCGCCAACCGGTACTCGATGCATGCCGAGGCCAAACC
>CAZGER010000022.1:0-12238 GCA_964524565.1 uncultured Chthonomonas sp.
CGCGCGCCGACCTGATGACCGCGATCGCCAACAAGGACGCTCTGGCCGTCAAAGATCTTGCACCGAACCTGGCAGCAGGATCCTATGGAGATCCCGAGGCCGCATACCTGCAAGCGATCCACGGAGCATCCGGTCCCGAAGACCAAGCCGAGCAGCTTGTTGCACTGGCAGACCGTTGGCCGCTTGCGAAGGCTATCCGGGCGGCGGCGTCCGCGCTCGCCCAAACAGGCAAGAAGCGGGAAGCCGCGGAAATGGCGCGAAAAGTGTTCAAACTCGACCCGAACAACCTTTACGGCTGGAAGCTCTACGTCGATATCCTCGAATCCTACGACCACGAAGCCGCCCTCATAGCAGCGAAGGAGGCCCTCAAGGTCGAATCGTCCCGCTCGTACAACGTCAGGGCCATCCCTGAGATCGTTCCGACCGAACTCCTCGAGATCCGCTTGTTCCTGGCCAAGGACGAGCAAGACCCCCAGGCCCGGCAGAAGCTCTTGGAGCCAGCCGTGTCAGGATTCAACGAGTGGGCCAGAGTCACCAAGCCATATGTCGAGCGGTTTGCCAAGGCCGGGGTGAACCTCGGCGGGATCGACCAACGCAAGATCGACGAGACGGCGGAGTTTGCCCGACAGGCCAGCAGGCTCTACCTGGACTCTTCGTCCACCGGCTCGCCGCTGTCTGAATCTGGCACGATGGCGACCGAGACGCTACGGTTGCTGGGCGACTGAGGCTTCGACTTTTTGCCGAAAAAGGCGTCCAGGACACGCTTGGCGATCGGTGCCGCCACCTCGCCACCGTGGCCACCGTTCTCGACGACCACCGCAAAAGCGATCTTTGGGTTGTCCGCCGGTGCGTAGCCCACGAACCAGGCATGGGTCGATCTACCCTGAGAGTTCTCGGCCGAACCGGTCTTGCCGCTCACCTCGACCCCAGAAACCTGGGCGCGGCGGGCCGTGCCAGCCACGACCACATTGCGCAGGGCCGACTTTAACGTGGACCAGAACTGTGCGTCGGCGTCGAACCGGGCGAGGATGTCCGGTTCGTACATTTCGGGCATTGCACCGTCGCCAGGGGCTAGGAATGCCCTGACCAGGTGGGGCCGGTACGAAACGCCTTCGTTGGCGACCAGGCTGGCGACACACGCCATCTGCAGCGGGGTCACTTCGATGTCCCCTTGCCCGATGCCAATGTTGTTCGTGTCACCGAGCGACCACCGCCTTCCGTGCGCCTTTTGGACGAACTCGTCGGTCGGGATCCTGCCCGGGGACTCGCCGCCCAGGTCGATGCCTGTCTTCTTGCCCAGGCCGATCTGCCTGGCCGTGTCCCTCAAGGCGTCGGCGCCTTCCCTTTGCGCCATCTTGCCAAAAAACGTGTTGCACGACTTTGTCATCGCACCAAAAAAGTTGTACGAACCGACCGGGTGGTTCTCGCAGCGGACTTTCTTGGTCCCGACGGTCAGGTATCCGGGGCAAAAGAAGGCTGACTGGTTGTCGAACGTGCCCGCCGCGTAGGATCCCAGCGTCGTGACGATCTTAAACGATGAACCGGGAGGGTAGATGCCCGAGACCGCCCGCTTGAGCATCGGCCGCGACTCGTTTTGGTACAGGTAGGCCGCCTCCTCCTCAGACATGCCGTGGGTGAGTGTCGCGATGTCGTAGGTGGGCGACGAGACCATGCACAGCACCTCGCCGTTGGTCGGGTCTAGCATCACGACCGCCCCCCTGGACTTGCCCAGGGCCTGCGCTGCGACCGACTGCAACTCGGTGTCCAAACCGAGGATGAGGGTGTCGCCAGGGACGGGCTCCTCACCAGGCAGGCCGCGGACTGGCTTCCCGGCCGGATCGACGGTGAAGGCGGTGACGCCAGGGCGGCCCATTAGTCGCTCTTCGTAGCGGCGCTCCAGACCATCGCGACCGACGTACTCCTGCGCCTCGATCGACTTTGCCTTGAACTCCTCCAGGATCGAGCTTGTCGGGACACTGACGAACCCGAGGACATGGGGGGCCGAGGTCGTGTCCCGGTAGACGCGCATCGCCTGGGTCTCGATCGAGACACCGGGCAACGAGTCTCCAGCCTCGGCGATCGTGACCGCCTGCTGGGGTGTTGTCCCGACGAACACCGGCACAGGGATCTCTGCCCCCCGCCAGCCGATCTTCATCGCTCGCTCAAGCTTCTTTACCGTGGTGCCCAGCAAGGGGGCCAGCTTCTCAAGCGACTCTGGGTGCTCGGCGATGGCGCCAGGGTTCACGAGCACGACCGTCTGCGGGAGGATATCGGCGAGGACCTGGCCGTTGCGGTCCACGATCTTGCCCCTGGGGGCCAGCCTCCTGTACTCTTTGCGGCTCATCTGGCCGGCTTGAGAGCGCATTTCGTCCGTGGCGACGACCTGCAGGTACCACAGGCGCAGGACGAACACACAGGTCGCCCCGATGAACAAGCCCGGCAGGACAAGGTCCCTGGCTGTCAGCTTGTTCTCTGCCGGCGCGTGGATCACTGCGCTCGCCGACCTAACGCCCGTGCAGCGGGCACGATCCCTTCGGCTCCGTTCCCTTAAAAAACGGCCGCTTCGCGACCTCCGGACAATAGCCGTTCGCCTTCTGGCCCGAGTCGGCGCAGACGCTCACATAGACAACGTTCCTTTGCTCGGCCCCTCCTCCGCCCGTGCGTGGCGGATCCCTCCTGGGAGGATCGTTGTTGGGGGGCGGTGTCTTGCCCTCGTCTGGCGGGGTTCCACCGGTCGTTCCACCGGTCACTGGGCGCGGGACGGTCTCGTCCCCCGGAGCGTCGGGTGGGCGGACGACGTTCGGATCGATCTCTTCCTTCGGCTCTTCGGGCACCACTGGGTCCGGATCCTCCGGTGGCTCCAGGTCGTCGTCGCCACGGGGTTCGTTGTTGACGTACGGAAGGTTGCCAAACCGCCTCGACTTCTCGCCGATCTCGTCCTGGATCTGGCCGACCAGGTCCCTCCAGGCCGGTGCCGCGCCGTGGCCACCGTACAAACCCCGAAGGGTCGCGGCGACTGGACGTCCGTTGACGATCCGCTCGTTGGCGGCCCAGATGATGCCGATGAACTTGTCTGTGTAGCCGACAAACCAGACGTCCTTGTGGTTGCTGGTCGTGCCGGTCTTGCCCCTCGCGTTTGTGACACCGGAAGCAGCGCGGCCAGTGCCAGAGGTCACGACGGTTCTCAGACAGCCGTCGATATAGTCCGCCGTTTCAGCACTGATGACACCTTTTGCGAACTGCGGCTTGAACTCTGTCTCTTCCCCGTCCGGAGCGACGATCAGCGAGATCGCGCGGGGGGTGAAGCGGTCGCCGTGGTTCTGGAACGCGGAGTACCCAGCCGCCATCTCTGTCATCTTGACCTCGCCCGAACCAAGCGCGAGCGAGATCACCTCCGGCATGTTGCTCTCGTGGAAACCGAGCTTGCTCCTGCAGTAGCGAACCACATTGTAGGGGCCGACGTCGTCCATGGCACGGACGGCAGCGGTGTTGTTCGACGAGGCCAGGGCGGACTGGATGGAGATGTACCCCCGGTTCGCTCCACCCTTGAAGTACTCGTTTGTCCCGGGCTTTTTCATCGCCTTGGTCGAGATCGAGCTGCCAGAGCTGAACGTCCCCAGCTCCAGGCCAGCGGCGTAGACAAACGGCTTGAACGACGATCCAGGCTGTCGGCCAGGGCCGTTCCAAATCATGTTGAACTGGGACTTTTCGTAGTCCGGCCCGCCGACCATCGCGATGATCCCGCCCTGGTTGTCGGTGCACAGGAACGCCATCTGGTTGACGCCGTACCCACGGAACTCCCGGACCCACTTTTTCACGCCCTTCTCGGCGATCTTCTGGGCCCTCGTGTCCAAGGTCGTCACGACCCGGTAACCGCCCTTGGAGATGTCGATCCCCTTCTTCTTGAGTTCAGAGAGCACGTAGTCCACGAAATACGGGTGGATCTTCTCGCCGGTCAGGACATCGGGGCGGTGGGCGCGGACCTTCATCTCTTCTGCCAGTGCCGCCTTGTACTCCTTCTCGGAGATAAAGCCCTCTTCGAACATGGTCCGCAGGACAAGGTCACGGTTGAACTTGGCCTTCTTGGGGTTCTTTCGCGGGTTCTCGGTGGAGGGCCTGCGGACGCACCGGGCCAGGGTCGCGGCCTCGCCGATCGACAGTTGGTCCAGCGACTTGCCGAAGTAAACGTCGGCCGCCGCCGCGATCCCGTATGCCCCTTCGCCAAAGTAAGACTCGTTGACGTAGATCTCCAGGATCTTGTCTTTCGTCAGGCTCCTTTCCATCTCCACGGCCAGGGCCATGTTGTCCAGCTTGCGCTCAAGTGTCCTTGCATCGCCGGTGAACACGCGCTTGGCCACCTGCATCGTGATCGTGCTGGCGCCCTGAGCGTTGTCGGCGCCCTCTTTGGCCATCAGGAACACAATCCGGCCGATCGACATGAAGTCGATGCCGTTGTGGTCCAAGAACCGCTTGTCTTCAGCCGCCAGGACCGCGTAAACGACGTTGTTGGGCATGTCACGCCGGTGGATCGCTCTGCGGTACTCGGTCTGCACCGAATAAAGCCTCACCCCGTCAGCCGATTCGATCACGCTCGGTGTGGAGTTGAGGACCTGCATGATCCCCTCGATCTTGGGGACGGTGGCGGCAGCTTTCTGCAACCTTGGGTAGGCGACCGCCGAGGCTGCGATCACACCCACAGCGAACAGGATCCAGCATACGCCGAGGAAGATCCTGAGCTTTTTGGGAATGAGCCTACGCCGCCGTTTGCGAACGGTCGGGTTCATGGTGGTTGCCTTGGCCATGTGCTGCCCGTTCATTATGACGACGCCGGAACCAGCTTCGTTTCCATCAAGAACGGACGGCCTGGGCCAATCTGCGGAGTTCGTCCGCCGAGTGCGAGCCGACCAGGACGAACGTGTTGCCGTCCTTCTGCCACTTGTACACCTGCATCCTGCCGGACTGCCGCCCGAACTCGGCCGATCCCTTTAGGACGAACAGTGACACCCGGCTCTCACCCTTGGAAAAGAACTGCCGGTAGCCGACGTTGTCGTCGTGCTGGAACTTGGAGACGCTCAGGAGCCGATAGCCCGTCGATTCAGGGATCGTGTACGGCCGCATTCCCAAGCCCTGGCAAACCGTCCGCAGCTCGTCCGTCAGGCGGACGATCTTGGCGCCCCTGGGCGGGACAAACTCTCGCGGGCTGATCTTGACGTCGAAGGTGATCGAGTCGTACTCGAAACCGGCGATCACCCTCCCTTTCGAGTCAAGCGTTGTCCACTTGAGGATCGAGCCCTTGGCGCGGTCGAAACAGACCTCCATCGTTGGGCCACGGCCCGAAGTCAGACGCAGACCAACCACGGTGCGCCCGGCAATGTCTGGGGAGGTGAACCGGCTCACGGTCCTGTCGCTCGAACCAGGTTCGAGCCAATAGCGCAGACCGTCGAGTTCCTGCTGGATGCGGGACGGGCTGACCCTCACCTCGTTCGTTGCGCCGTTGTAGGTGAACCGCTCAGACCCGACCTCGTACACCCTTTGTCCGGCGAACGGTGAGTCGTCCGGGTAGGAGATCTGCCACTTGTCGCCGGATTTGAGCACCCTTTCGCTAAACGTCGTCGGCCTATCGTCGCGCCCTTTCACCGTGACCCGCCGAATGCCTGCGAAAGACGTCGTTTTGGAAGCGTCCAGGATCCTTCGGATGTGCGAAAGGTCTTGTTGGGCGTGGGAGACCGCAGGCAGCATGAAGACAGTTGCCAGTGCAAACATGACCTGCGGGCGGAAGGGTCTCATCTTTGTCGTCGGCGACCCTCGACCTTGCTCCAGTCGAAGCCAGACTCGATTGTGCGCCGTGGAGCCTGGACACCCATAGAAACCTGGGCGTCGTCGGCCTGGTGCGAGCTCACAAGAACCATCGCAAGGTCCGGCTCAACGTCCGGCGTGACCTCAGCGACGGCGTCTTGGGGGATTCCAGACTGGCCAGCCCCGGGGCGGGCAATCGAGCCAAGCGCCAGGACTGCGATAAAACTCAACGAGGCCAGTCCGAGACCGGCACCGAGCCACACAATGACAGGACGCCGACCGCCGAAGGCGAACCTGGCCTTCTTGGGCGGGGCAATGTCCAGGAGCTTGGAGTTCAGCTGGCTGCGCCATGCCATGCTCGGTTGGGGGTCTTGCAGCGAGCTGACCCAAAGACCCGGCCCATCGGTCGACTGGATCTCCAGGAGCTGGTCCAGCATCAATTGCTCTGCCGGCTCAAGCCGCTCACCGCGGGCGATCTTGTCAAACAGGTTCTTCTCAGTCATCGCGCACCACCGTACAAATAGTTTCCGACCACCTGTTGCAGGTGGTTCCTGGCCAAGAACAACCGGCTCTTGACCGTCCCGACCGGGACGTCGATCGTCTTTGCGATCTCTTCGTACCCCATATCTTCCTTGTCGTGCAAAAGGAGCACAGTCCTTAGCTTTTCGCTCATTGTCGAGATCGCTCCTTCGACGACTTCTCTGAGCTCGTCCGTCAGTACAGACTGCGAAGGGTCCCACCTGGTGTCGGCGAACTCGTAGGTCTGCTCGTCTTCTTGCGAGGACTCGATCGTCATGGTTGAGACCTGTCGCTCCCGCCGCCGAGCCTTGTCGATGCACAGGTTGTGGGCGATGCGGAACAGCCAGCTTCTCAGGCTGGACCGACCGTCGAACGTGCCCATTGCCTGGTATGCCCGGATAAAGACCTCTTGCGTGACGTCCTGAGCCTCGTCGTCGTTGGGAACCATGCGTCGCACAAAACCGTACACCCGTGCCTGGTAGACGTCCAAAACCCTCGAAAACGCGTCGTAGTCCTGACGCTTGCACTGCGCCAGCAACGCCTGCTCTGCAGCGTGCTCCTCGTTCTTATGGACGGCCAAACCGATTACCCCTAGCACATGGCTCATCTGATATGCCTAACGCTCGTACCCACCTTCTAGTTCAGTACAGCCGGAAGGTCCCGACAAGGTTAGGTAAACATGACAGTGCCCCCGGCTTGACCGGGGGCACTGTTTGTGGGTCAGAAGCGGATTCCGCCGACGACCGAGAAACCAGACAGGCTCGATGTGGTGCAACCCCAGTACCTGGCCTCGATAAAGAGCGGCTGGGAACCGTAGTTGAAGTCCTTGCCGGCCGACAACTGGTACGTGAACCTCATTTCTGAAGAGCCTGGCAGGTGCGTGAACCCGACGCCTGCGCCTGCGCTCCAGTAGAACTCCTGTCCGCGCGAGACGTAGTTGTACATGACGGGAAGGTTGCTCCAAGCACCCTTGCCGTAGTAATCGGCAGAAATGGTCCAATAGGTGGTGCTCCCACCGTCCATCTTGCCGTTGCCAAGCTTGAGCTCGAGCCCACCGGTCATCCAGTTTTGGCCCTCGGCGGCTTTAGCCGCACCCTGGGCAAAAAAGATCCCCGCGCGGAACGACAGGTTCATGTTCTTACCTGTATCCGCAAAGGCTGAAACGCTGAGAACCGAGGCCGCTGTGGCGGCCAGTGCGACTTTGAAAACGCTGTTCATCCGTGATCCTCTGATAGGTCGGTTCGACCCAGACGAACTATAGCACGTCCGGGCCGCTCCACGGATACCAGACGGTTCACACCGCCGCTTCGCACGCTATTTCGTACACAAGTTCTGCCAGGGAGACCAAGTCTCTCACCGCAATGTGCTCGTCGTGGGTGTGGATCGCCTCCATCCCTGTCCCGCAAACGACCGTCGGGACACCTTTGGCGTTGAACCGGTTCGCGTCGCTCCCCCCGAGCGTCTCTCGCAACACCGGGTCGAACCCTAGCTTGCGGCTCGCTGCCTGACCCACCCGGACAACCTCTGATTCCGGCGGGATCGAGTACGCCCCGTAGTGCCGCTCGTGGTCGATTTCGACCTTTGCGCCCCATGCCGCGGCCGCACGCTCAAGTTCGGCCTTCATGTGGCTGATCTGCTCGTCGAGCTCCGCGACGACGGTGCTCCTGGCCTCGCCCCTCACCCTGACGAACGGACAGACCACGTTCACTGCGGTCCCGCCCTCGACAAGACCAAAGTTCGCGGTCGTGTTCGGGGAGATCCTGCCCAGCCGCATCGTCGTGACCGCGTCAGCGAGGACCTGGATGGCATTGATGCCCTTTTCCGGGTCTTTGCCAGAGTGAGCGGGCTTGCCCCGGATGACAACATCGAGCTTGTCATGGGTGGCGGTCTTGGTGACAAAACTCCCGACCGGTGGGCCGGTGTCGAGGACAAACCCGTAGTCCAGCCCCATCTCGTCGATCTTGACCTCCCCGGCGCCCAGGAGCCCGACCTCCTCCGCGACGCTGAAAACTAGGCAGATGTCGCCGTGTTGTGCGCCGCTCTCTTGCAGCATCCGCACAGCCTCGATCGCCGGAGCCATGCCGCCCTTGTCGTCTGCGCCAAGGATCGTGTCCGACTCGCTGAACAGGACGCCGTCCTTCTCCCCGATCTGCAGCCCCTCGGTCGGCTCGACCGTGTCAAAGTGGGCCGAAAAGAAGATTCTCGGCGCCCCTTCCTTGTTCCCTTTCAGCCAGGCGGTCACGTTGCCTGCGTTCCCGCCGATCTTCTGGCCCGCGTCGTCCTCCGAAACACCGAGGCCCATGTCGGTCAGGACTTTTATGACCAGATCGACGCTGGCCCGCTCCTGGCGCGAGGGCGAGTTCGCCATACACAGATCTTTGAACAGACCGACCAGCCTGGGTTCGTTCACCATCGCCCAAGTCTATCGTTTAGGAACCGGCTTGCACCAAAATGAGTACTGAGACCTGTATGGCAACCACCTCCGCCACGACTGCCGCCACTCCCGACGAGTACATCGCCCAGCTTCCTGCGGACCGTCAGCCGCAGATCCAGGCGCTCCGGGAAGTGGTCCTGAGAAACCTTCCGGCCGGGTTCGAGGAGGGCATCCAGTACAACATGATCGGCTACTACGTGCCCCATTCGGTCTACCCTGCCGGGTACCACTGCGACCCTAAGCAGCCGCTTCCCTACCTGAGCATCGGGTCCCAGAAGAACCACATGGCGCTGCACGCCTGCACGATCTACATGAACCCAGAGCTGGTCGAGTGGTTTATGACGGAGTACCAGAAGACGGGGAAGCGCATGGACATCGGCAAGGGGTGTATCCGGTTCAAAACCATCGAAGACCTGCCTCTGGACCTCGTCGGGCAGCTCGTGGCCAAGTACGACGTCGATTCCCTGGTCGCGATGTACCAGAACGCGCTCGCTACCCGGGCCAGGTGACACAGGCCCCTGGGAACGGCTGAGACGAACCACGGTTAAAAGAACTTATGGGAAGGTCCGTCGCTGCCACCCCAAGGTTCCGTCTTTCGACCGTGCTACTGGCATCCATCGGTCTGTTGGACCTGGTCACCACAATCTACTGGCTCGCAATCGGTGGACAGGAAGGCAACCAGTTCTTTGCGAGGGCGTGGGAAAGGTCCCCGCACGAGTTTGTCCTCCTCAAGCTGGTGATGCTCTTCGGGCCGATCTTCATTTTAGAGGCCGTTCGCAAACGGTCGCCAAAATCAGCCGAACAAGGCACCTGGATCGCCTTTGGCTTCTACCTTCTGTTCTGGGGGTCCCATGTTGTGCGGCTGGCCATGATGGGCTCCACCCGATAGGCGCGACAACTGATATCATCTCGTCGTGGAGGTGACCGCAACCCCGAACCCAGTGGTCGGCAAGGCCGCGACACCCCGCTCCAGGTGGCGCGTCTCGCAGCGGGTCGAGGAGAACATCGAAGGGTCGAGCAAAGAGACCCTGTGGATCCGTAGCGTCGCGTGGGCGCTCACCGTCACTGCCACCGTCTACGTGCTGGCCTTTCTCCGCAGGTCCGACCTCGCGACCGAGTCCGTCTGGGGGCTGCACATCAAGGGCTACCTGATGCTCGCCGCGGTCCAGTCGGTGCTTGTCTACTGCTACCGCCGAATGTGCGACCATATCAACCTCGGGCCGGGTGTGCGCAAGCTCAAGACCATACGCCCGAACGACGAGGCCTCGCCGGTCAAGGTGACGGTCAAGATCGGTGGCGTCGTGACCGGCTCGGACGAGGGGTACATGTGGGTCCAGGGCGAGACACTCTATTACAAGGGCTTCCAGACCGCGTTCCGGATCAACGGCAAGGACATTCTGCCGCTGGATTCCTGGCCCAGAAAGCACCGCCCGAACATCGGCGCCGGAAAGCTGCCCGACCACGTCTTTTTGTCCGGCGAGCCGACCCAAGTGGTCCGGTTCGACGTCCTCGACGCTTTCCAGGACTTCAACACCCGTCGGCGGACGCACCAGCTGCGGCTCGACCTCCTGCGTCTAGCCGCCGAGCGGCCCAATGGCGAGCTCGAGTCCCTGCTTCCGCCCGCCGACCTCCATCCCGCGCTGTGGAAGTCGGGCCGGACAGCCTGGGAGCCGGCCGTCGGCACTTCCCTACTGACCCTTACCAACGTTGTCCTGGCCGTCGCCATGAGTGTTGGACGCAACGTCACAGGGGTCACATCCTATTGGGCGACGGTCGCCACCCTCGTCCTGTCCGTCCTGACCGCGGTGACCGGCGCCTCTGCCTGGCACTGCCTGAAATCAAAGCTGGGCCGTGAACGAATCCACACGCAAGACCGGATCGACTCCATCGCATAGGACATTTGGAAGGCGATTGAACGGTTCGGGCCGGAGCCGACACTCACTTGCTGTCAGACCATCATGGACGGTCGTCTAATGCGGGCCACAAGGCGGGATCCTGAAGCCCTGAGGATGCTCATCAGCGAGCACTATCCCCGGGTCTTCGCGTTCTGCGCCAGACGGGTCGGCCAGGACGCCGCGCCAGACGTCGCACAAGAGACATTCGTGACCATGACGCAGAAGCTGGGTTCGTACAAGGAGCAGTCTTCCTTCGCCACTTGGCTGTTTGGGATCGCGCAGAACCACTGCCGCAACCACTCGCGCAAGGCGAACAGGCTGCCGTTCACCGTCTCGGACTGGACGGCCGTCGAGCCGTGCGGCTCGCCCGAAGACGGGCTTGTCGACCGCCACGTCCTGCGTGACGCGCTGGAACGGCTTTCTCAAGAGCACCGAGAGGTCGTGGTGATGCACGAGATCGAGGGGCTCAGTTACGCCGAGATCGCTTTGATCCTCGTGGTGCCGGAAGGGACAGTGAAGTCAAGGCTCCACCACGCGTTCCAGCACCTTAGGTCGCACGTCGGGGGGGCGCAATGAACATCCGAGAGAACCTCAAGGCATATCTGGACGGAGAGCTGTCGCCCACCGACGCGGCGCTGGTCGAACAGGCGATCGGGTCTGACCCTGACCTTAAGAAGGAAACCGAAGAAATGTCACGACTTTCAAACGCCATCAAAGCCTTTGCCCACGAGTTCCAGTCCACCGGCTACCAAAAGGCCGCCGACGCCGCCGCAGCAAAGGCCCAACCGACCTTTTGGCAAAAGTACGCCCCTTTGCTGATCGGGGTCCCGATCTTGGCTCTTATGTATGCTGTGGTTTTCCCGGTGTTCGCCAAGGCCAAGTTTTATGCTTCAAGGCCCCAACTCCGGCCGGTCCAGTATGCAAGCAGTAAGGCCGAGGCACCAGCAAGCTCACCCAGCGAACGGGCTGGGGGGGTGGCACGGCGAGGTTCGGAGGGGGGGTTCGGATCCGCGCAATCAAAGGCACGAGACTTGTCGGCGACGGCTGGCGAGAGCCAGTGGCAGAACGGAGCCGAGATGGACCACCGGCAGGGGGCAAACCTGCCCCAGCTCCATGAAGGCAATGTCGCGCGGCTTGTCGTCAAAGCGGGCGACGTCGCCGTATTGGTCACGGACGTGGCACAGGCTGGGTCTGAGATCCCCAAGATCGCCAGGAGTTTCGGTGGCTTCGTCGTCTCGAGCTCGGCCAACAACGTGGCAGGTTCCCGCCGGGCGACCTACACCATCAAGGTGGCTGCGAACAACTTCGACGTTGCCATGGACGCGCTGGCCAACTTGGGAGAGGTCACGTCGTCGAACTCGTCCGGCGAGGATGTGACCACCCAGGTCGCAGACATCGACGCCAGGATCAAGGTCATGAAGGCGGAAGAAGAGCAGTACGCCGAAGTGCTCAAAGCCGCCCGCTCGATCGGCCAAATCCTTGAGGTCAAACGCCAGCTGAGCAGGGTCCGGCAGGAGATCGAGAGCCTGACCGCCCAGTCACAGAGCTTGAAACGGCTGGCCGTCCTCTCAACGATCACCGCGACGCTCACCGA